>JAYVAS010000466.1:0-3150 GCA_043750895.1 Pseudomonadota bacterium | reverse complement strand
GTCGGTGAGCTCCGTGGTCGCCGAGTCGGACGGTGGGTACACCGTGACCGACGCGGTCTACGGCTTCGACGGCGCCGTGCTCGGCCTGCACACCGACGGAACCAACCTCTACGCCGTCACCGACGCTGACGGGAGCCTCGCCGTCGAGGCGGTGGACCTCGCGCTGGGGACGACCGTGTCCGGGTATCCGTCGAGCCTGCTCTACGACGGCTTCGAGGATCTCGTGCCCTTCGGGACGTCCCTGCTCATCCTCCAGGGGAGCGACGACGTCGCCCGGCTCGAGCTCGCGAGCGGGGTGAGCACGCTCGCGGTGGAGCAGTACGGCGGGAGCTTCGTCCAGGGCTATGCGGACGGCACGCTCGGCGTGCTGCTCGCCGACGAGAGCGGTGGCGGCGTGGCCCGCTTCGACAGCTACGACAACGGGTTCAGCCCGATCCTCACCGCCCTCGGGGACGAGGTCACCGCCGTCGCAGTCGACTCCGAGGCGCTCTACGCGGTCGCCGACGGCGCGCTCCTCAGCTACGGCTACACCTCGGGCGGGTTCGCGGGCGACGCCATCGACGTCCTGGACGACGTGGGCGTGCTCGTCGATCTGCTTCCCACCGACGGGTACCTGTTCGGCGCCGACGGTGCGAACGTGCTGGTGATGACCGACCGACCGTGGGTCGAGATCGTCGCCCAGAGCAGCGACGTGGCGGTGTCCGGGTCGACCATGGATCTCACCTTCGTCTCCGACGAGGCGGGCGCGTGGAACGCGACGCTCGACGGCGCCATCCTCGACTCGGGCGAGGCCACCGCCGGGGCGGAGACGGTCGCCAGCTTCTCGGTGAGCGACATCTTCCCCGAGGGGCAGAGTCGGGTGCGCATCGCGCTCACGGCCGAGGGCCGCGAAGGCCACGACGCCATCGACCTCAACGTGGACAACCCCCCCGGGGCGGTGACGCTCGGTGCGGACGGCGTCGGCGTCGGCGACGGCCAGATCAGCGTCTCCTTCGAGGGCATCCCCGACGAGGACCTCACTTCCTACACCGTGTACCTCTCCGACGTGCCCTTCACCGCCGCGGAGTACCCCACGGGCGGGCCCGTCTACGCCGGCGAGGTCGCGGTCGGCGCGCCGTACACCCACGACGCGGCGCCCGGCGCCACGTTCGGGGTCAGCTTCTACCCGCTCACGAACGGAACGCCGTATTACGTGGCGGTCCGTGCCACCGCGGGTGGCGTCGAGGGTCCGATGTCCGATGTCCAGTCCGCAACGCCCATGGCCACCTACAGCGCGTCCCAGCTCGCCGGCGATCCCGGCGGTTGCGCCGTTCCCGGGGGGCGGCCGACCGGCCTGCTGGGGGCGCTGCTCGCCGGCGCCGTGCTCCTCCGTCGTCGCGCCGCGCCGCTTGCCGCCGGGATGGCGCTCGGACTGATGGCTGCCGGTCCGGCGCGCGCGCAGGAGGAGGCTGCGAAGCCCCACATGCACGTGCAGCTCAAGGGCGGTCCGTCCACCCTCGCCGATCCGCACGTGCGCGACATCTTCGGCAAGGTCAACAAGACCTTCGGCGTCGAGTACGGCGCCACCACGCGGCTGGTCGAGGTCAGCCTGGGGATCGGTTTCTTCCAGGAGCTGGGCTTCCTCCCCACCGCGGACGGCACGCCCTCGGTCGAGCACGACATGCTCACCGTGGTGCCGCTCTCGCTGACGGGAACCCTCCGGCTCGACTTCTTCGACGAGCAGATCCTGGTTCCCATGGGCCGCATCGGTGGCGACTACACGATGTGGAAGGAGAACTGGTACGTCTACGAGGGCTCCACCGAGGAGTCGGTGCGAAAGGGAGGCAAGTTCGGCTGGCACTGGGGCGCCGGCGCGATGATCCTCCTCGACCCGCTCGACGCGCGGGCCGCGTCGCGCATGGAAGCGACGGCGGGCATCGAGGACACCTTCCTGGTGATCGAGTACCGGCGGACGCAGCTCCCCAAGGGCGACGGCGTGCTCCTGCTCTCGGCCGAGGACGTCACCTTCGGTGTGAAGTTCGATTTCTAGCCAGGGTCGGCGGTTGAAGACCTGGAAGCTCATCCTGGCCTACGACGGCCAGCATTACGCCGGCTGGCAGCGACAGCTCGGGGTGCGCACCATCCAGGAGGTGGTGGAGACTGTGCTGCTCCGCATCTTCGGCGACGAGCGCATCGTGCTCCACGTGGCCGGGCGCACCGACGCGGGGGTCCACGCGCTCGGGCAGGTGTGTAGTTTTCGGGCCGAGACCGTCCGCGAGCCGGGCAAGGTCCGGCTGGGGCTCAGTTCTCTGCTTCCCCGCGACATCGCGTGCCTGAGCATCGAGATCGTCCCCGATCGGTTCCACGCCCGGTTCACCGCGGTCGGCAAGACCTACCGGTACGTCATCGACAATCGACCGGTGCGCGATCCCTTCTGGGCGGGCCGGGCGCTGCACGTGTTCCGCTCCGTCGACTGGGCCGCGGTGGATCGCGGGCTCGCCGATCTGGAGGGCGCCCACGACTTCACGTCGTTTCGGGGGCCGCGGTGTGAGCTCCGGAACCCGGAGCGGGTCATCGACAGCGCGAAGCGCCGCATGGTCGAGGGCCGGCACTGCCTCGAGTTCTCGTCGGTGCACGGGTTCCTGCGCTACCAGATCCGGATCATGGTGGGCACGCTCCTGGAGATCGGGCTGGGCAAACGGCCGGACGGGGACATCCCCCGGGTCCTCGCCGCGCGCGATCGGGCTGCGGCCGGGCGCACGGCCCTGCCCGACGGGCTCTACCTGGTGGAGGTGCGCTATCCGCCGCTGGCGACCGCCGACCCCGAAGAATAGACCGCGGGCACAACTGGAGTTCCCCCTTGGTCTCGTCTGATTCCACGCCCGAGGCCATCGGGCCCGGTGTTGTCGCACAGTTCCACTACACCCTCACCAACGACGCCGGGGAGGTCCTCGACAGCTCCTCCGGACGTGAGCCGCTCCCCTACCTGCACGGTTCCGGGAACATCGTCCCCGGCCTCGAACGCCAGATGGCGGGAAAGCGGGCCGGAGATCAGTTCCGCGCGGTGGTGGAGGCGGCCGAAGGCTACGGCGAGCGCGACGATCGCCCGCTCGAGCCCGTGCCGCTGGACGCGTTCCCCGAGGGCGTCGTCCCTCAGCAGGGGATGCAGTT
>JAYVAS010000465.1:0-1965 GCA_043750895.1 Pseudomonadota bacterium | reverse complement strand
CATGGCCCCGGGGTTCACGAGCGAGTCGGAGTCGTCGCAGTCGGTCCCCAACACGCAGTCGTTCCCCGGGTTGGTCCCCGCTCCGTCCCCGTCCTAGTCGAGGCAGAGCGCGGAGGCGCTACCCCCCCCCTGCAAGGATGATGCCAAGTAGGAAGGTCATTTTCTGCCCTCGAAGTGAGGATACATCAACCCGAGTGGGGGCGCAAGGTCGGCGCCCGGCCGTTCGCCGATCGGCACACGATTCGGGCCGCGGCGGGCGCCGGTGATGAACCAGCGGCGAGGGGTGGGCATGAGGCTCCGGGGGCGAGGGGTGCGGCTGACGGCGTACCCTTAGCCGCACCGCTCCCACCCGCCGTGAGGTTGCCCCTCGAAAGTGCCTGAGCCCACCCGGTGATCCTCCTCTTCGCCCTCTCCACGTCCGCGCTGGCGACCGAGTACGTCATCCCCCCGGGCGATCCCTGGTGCGACGTCCTGAACGCGGCGGCCCCGGGGGACACCGTGATCCTCCAGTCCGGCGATCACGCCGGGCCCTGCGCGATCACCAACGGCGGCACGGAGGGCGCGCCGGTGACGGTGCGCGGGGGGGACCCCGCCGCGCCGCCGCAGATCGTCTACGCCGGCGCCAACTCGAACATCCTCGACATCGTCGCCGACTACGTCACCATCGCGGGACTCGCGCTCGGGCCCTCCCGCCCCGACATCGACGGCATCAAAATCAAGGAGGGTTCCTACGCCGTCATCGAGGACAACCGCTTCACCGGGATCGGCGGCATCTCGGTGTCGGCCAACTCGGCCGACAGCGTCGGCATCACCATCCGACACAACCGCTTCACCGACCTCGAGGGGACGGCGTTGTACCTCGGCTGCCACGACGGCGCCGGGTCCTGCGCCGCGACCGATCTCCTCGTCGAGGGCAACCTCATCGACGGGGTGAGCTCAAGCGATGTCGGCTACGGCATCGAGGTCAAGAAGGACTCCTGGGGGAGGGTGGCCGACAACGTCATCGTCGACACCCAGGGTCCGGGCATCGAGATGTTCGGCTCGGAAGACGCCGCCGCCGCGAGCACCGTGGACGGCAACCTCGTCGTCGGGAGCCGGAACAACGGTAGCATCGAGGTGGGGGGCCCCTACGTCACCGTCACCAACAACATCGTGGTGGGCGGCGGAGACGGTGGGATCTGCGTGTACGCCTACTGGGACAGCGTGCACGACGTCATCGTCGCCGGGAACACCCTCGTGGGCGACAGCGCGGCCGCGGTGCGCGTGGCCTCCGAGACCACCGCATCCCGCCTCGTGGACAACCTCGCCTGGCAGACCAACGGCTCGTCGCCCTTTCCGGGGCCGATGGGCGGGCTGACCGCCGCGGGCAACATCACCTGTACCAGCGCCGCCGCGTGTTGGGTGGACGAGGCGGCGTGGGACTTCTGGCCCGTCGACGGTTCGGCGGCCACGACGTCCCGGGTGACCGAGGTCACCCTCGACCACGACTTCTGCGGCCGTTCCCGCGCCGATCCACCCACGGTGGGCGCCATCGAATGGACGACGCTCGGCGGGCCCGGCCCCCTCGCGGTCGACTTCAAGTCGACGTTCGGTTGTCCGGAGGACGAGACGACCACGGACACCGGACCGACGGACACGAACCCGACGGACACCTCGACCCCGGGAGACGACAGTGGTCCGGCTGACACCAGCCCCGACGACGACTCGGCCGCCGGAACGAAGGATGGCGCCGCGCGTGGATGCACCACCACCGCAGGACCTGGCGCGGTGGCCGCGGGTCTGATCGCGATGCTGCTGATCGCGCGACGGCGGGTGTAGGGGCCGGGCGCCGCTCCGCCCTGGAGCCGCACGGGGGCGTGGGGCAATGCTGGTGGTCAGTATGGGGCCCCGAAAATATCCCCCCCGATGTTCTCCCGGCCGACGGCGTCGATGAAGTCCTCGACCTGATCGTCGGAGAGGTCGTTG
>JAYVAS010000464.1:0-4148 GCA_043750895.1 Pseudomonadota bacterium | reverse complement strand
CGCTGGCGCTGGCGCTGGCGCTGGCGCTGGCACTGGCACTGGCACTGGCACTGGCACTGGCATCAGTGTTGGCGCTGGCGTCGGCGTCGGCGTCGGTGTCGGTGTCGGCGTCGGTGTCGGTGTCGGCGTCGGCGTCGGTGTCTGCGTCGGCGTCGGTGTCGGTGTCGGTGTCAGTGTCCGTCTCCGCCTTGGGGGGCGCGCCGGACGGGGCGTGGCATGCGATCAGAAGGAGGAGCGCCGGGGTGGTCATGGGCGAATAGGGTAGCTCGGTGGGGGTGGGGGAGGGCGCCGCCAACACGCCGACGTATTCGCCGAGCACGGGGTTGCGCTGGTCAAGGCGTGAGCGTGCGAGGTTTCGCATCCCTGACCCCTCAGGTTCCCGCGCACGCCTCATGATCCGGATTCATAAGGTATTACCTTCATCCCGCTCAGTCTACCAAGCTCCGTCAGGCCCGCCTTGGGGCCCCGTTCCGGTATGATGCACGGGGTCCGCGTGACGACGAGAGACGTTCACGCGAACGACTTTGGTGCAGGGAAGTGTGAACCCGGACGCGTTAGCCTGGCGTCCGCCATATCCGAAGCCCTGTCGGGGCATGGAGAGAACTGAAAGTGACCTTGCTGCACACCATTCGTCCGGCCATCGATGGCGACGCCACCGTCATAAAGCAGGTGGCGGTGGATGCCAAGATGTTCTCTGCCGGGGACGTAGGATTCTTCGACGACTTGCTCGCGGGCTTCTTGGACGGTTCGCTCTCTGAGCACCGCTGGCTCGTGCTCGAGGACAGCGAAGCGCGAGTAGTTGCGTCGGCGTACTACGCTCCTGAGCCCTTTTCAGATCGCGTGTGGAACCTCTACTTCATCGCAGTGTCACCGAACGCGCAGGGCGGCGGCCTCGGGGGGGCGTTGCTGCAACACGTCGAGGATGACCTGCGCGCGCGGGGCGAGGAGCGCGCGCGGGTCCTGATAATCGAGTCCTCCTCCACCGACCCATACACTCGCACGCGACAATTCTACCGGGCTCGTGGGTTCGACGAGGAGGCCACGATTCGCCAGTTTTATGGACCGGAAGACCATAAGGTGGTCTTTTGGAAGTCCCTCAAAGGGTAGGACACCCTTTTGCTGGCGTTGCTGGCGTTGCTGGCGTTGCTGGCGTCCGGACGGGCCCTAACCGGGGATGGGTTGGGTGCACAGCGGTATCTACGCCTCGATCGCGCGCAAATGGCCCCGTCCCGCGTAGCCGAGCAGGGCGCGATCGCGGGTGACGAGGATGGCGCCCTCGTGCCGCACGGTCGCAGCGATGATTCGGTCCGATGGATCGCCATGCAGGTCGCCGGGGAGACGAGTGCTGGCCACGGCGATCTCGGGCGATAGCGGAACGATGCGGAGCCCGGCCCGTCTGGTGGCTTCGGACACCCACTCGAGGCAGTCCATCTGGAGTTGCAGCCGCCCCTTGGACTCCAGCATCGCGACCTCCCAAACGGAAATCGCGGAGACGGCGAGCGCCGACTCGGCGGAAGCCTGCCGGATCGCGTCGGTGGCGCCCCCGAGCAGGCGCTCTGGGCCGCCGTTCACGAGCCAGATCCAGACATGCGTATCGAGGACGTGCACGTCTACATGTCCGCTTCCCACTGCTCCTCCAGCGGGGCGACGATGTCCCCGACCACCGTGACGGTTCCGCGCATGCAGCCGAAGACGTCCCGCGCGCTGGCCTCTGCGACCGGAACGAGCTTCGCCACGGGCCGACCGCGCTTCGTGATGATCACCTCACGGCCGGTCTCCTGGACTTCGTCCATCAGCTGAAGACAGCGGGCCTTGAACTCGCCAGCAGGAATTCCCATCGTGCACCTCACCATGGTCATATAGCCATGGTCACCATGCCGTCAAGCCCGAAGCGGTCCCATCTGCAGGGTGGCGACCGTGGCTCGCCCCCGCCCGCGCACCGTCATCCCGCTGTCGTGTCGGTGTCCCCGTCGATTCACCAACCCCCGTCCCCCCCATACGCCCCCATGTCCGCCCGCGTCCCGTCCACATCCTCCCGGGCCGGATCCCCGGCGTTCACGCAGGGGCTGGAGCGGGTCAGGGTGAGGTCGTCGTTGTGGGCGTCGCCGTCGCCGTCGCTCCACGACGTGAACTTGGGGGAGGCGCTGATGTTGCCGTCGTACCCGGTGGGGTCGGGAATGCCGACATAGCTGCCACCCGGGTTGTCGTAGAAGTCGTTGTACCAAAGGTCGTACGTGCTCTCGTCGTAGCCGTCGTAGTTCAGCAGCCCGTAGTCGTTACCCGCGATGATGCTGTCACGAAGCACGAGGTGGGTGCGGCCCCAATTCCCCACCGCCACTCCGGACTCGACGATGGTGGCGTTCACCATCCGGGCGTCGGCGTCGGAGAACAGAACGCCGCCCCATCCACTCTCGGTCGAGACGCCGTCGATGACGAGGTTCTCGACATCCATGGACGCGCGCGCCACGACCAGCGCGGCATAGCCGGCGCTCACCCCCCGCATCGACAGCCGACGCGCACGGACGTCGGCGTCGGTCGAGAAATAGGCGCCCCCGCCGGTGTACGCGTAGGTCTCTCGGATTTCGATGTCCTCGAGCGTGGGCGACCCGGCCTCGACGTAGATGCCACCGCCGTGGGAGTCGGTGGTCGAGGTGGTCAGGGTGCTATCCTCGGACGATGTCACGTAGCCTGGCAGCTCGATGTCACGGATGACGAGGTTCTTCAGGGTGGGCGAAGCACCGACGATGAAGGCCCCCCCACCGAAGGTGATGTAGTAGTTCTGAAGCCAGTATTCGTCGTCAAACAGCTCGTAGTACTGCGACAGGATGGTGTACCCGGTGCCGCCGGTCAGGGTGAACCCCTCCAGCACGGATGCGGCGGTCTGGCCCGCGTAGAAGGACACCACCGGCCCGCCGCCCGTGCCGGGGGTGAGGATGGTGGTGTCCGGTCCATCCCGCGAAATGACATGGATGTCGTTGGTCGGCCAGACGAGCGTCTCCCGATAGGTGCCAGGAAGGACCACCACACACCCGTGGGAGCGGTTCATGGCGTCCTGCACGCGCGCCATCGGCGACGCGATTCGACCCGCCGCGGACCCGGTGCCAGTGGTGGCCACGAACAGCGGGTCCCCGGAGTCGGTGTCGTCACAGTCCAGCGCGTTGTCCACCACTCCGGTGGGAGGCTGGCAACTGGTCACGGGATGGTCGGGATCTCCCGCCCCGTCCTGGTCGGCGTCGGTGTACCAGACACCGTCACCGGCGATGTCCTCGTCGATGGCACCATCGCAGTCGTTGTCGACCCCGTCGCAGGACTCGTCGTTGCCAGGAAACGCGCTCGGGTCGGAATCGTCGCAGTCGGAGCGGCTCGGGACCGTGTCCGCGTACTGAGCGCAGGTGACCTCCGGGTCGGCCCGACCATCCCCGAAGCCGTCGTCATCGGCGTCCGGGTACCACGACCAATCCGGGTCCTCGTCGATCTCTCGGTCGCAGTCGTCGTCGATGGCGTTGCAGACATCGCGCGCCACCCCGGGGTTGACCGCGGCGTTGGTGTCATCGCAGTCGACGTCGTTCTGATAGCCGTCGCGGTCCTCGTCGGGGAGGCGGTCGGGCTTGTCCGGGTCTTCGGCGCCGGTACACCCGAGGAGCGGAAGCAGGAGGGCGAGCGAAACACGGATCATGGAAGAACCTTCGGTACATCCACGCCGGCTGTAGCGGGAAGTGCCCGAGCCGTGGGCGGGATCAAAGCGCAAACGGGCCTCCGGTGACGCCGACGTCGCTTCGGGTGCCGTCGGGGTCGGTCAGCGCGGGATCCCCGGCGTCCCGACAGGGCGATGTGGACTGGAGCGTGATGTCGTCGTTGGGGAGCCCGTCGGCGATGTAGGCGACGAAGAGGGGGTCCGCGCCCACGGGCGCGTCGTCCGCGACGGGGGTGCTGTCGTCCGCGTTGCCGTAGACGTCGTTGTGGGACAGCAACCAGGTGCTCTCGACGACGCCGTCGTCGGCGACCCCGACGTCGTTCCCGTAGAAGATGGAGTTGGTGACACGATGCTCGGACGCGCCCCAGGTGGTGAGGCCGACGTTCTGGTCCACGACGGTGCTGTTGGCCAGATCCAGCGTGCCGTAGAACGTGAGGAGGCCGTCGTAGGGGAG
>JAYVAS010000463.1:0-1686 GCA_043750895.1 Pseudomonadota bacterium | reverse complement strand
GGCCTGGCGGCGGCGCTGTCGCTGTTCCTGCTCTCGATGGCGGGCATCCCGCCCACGATCGGATTCGTCGGCAAGTTCTACCTGTTCGTGGCGGCGGTCGAAGCCGGCCAGACCAGCCTCGCCATCATCGGCGCGCTCGCCGCGGCGACCGGCGTTTACTACTACCTGCGGCCCATGGTCTACATGTACATGCACGAGGGCGCGCCGCGGGTCACCGTCTCGCGGGCCGCGATGGCGGGCCTGGTGGTGTGCGGCGTCGCGATCGTGGTGTTCGGCATCGCCCCATCGGGCGTGTTGGCATGGGCCCAGGCCTCGCTCGCTTCCGTCATTCCGGCGATCTGATCGACGCTGCCGTTGCGAATCGGTGGTGTCGGCAGGTATAGTCCCGGCATCCCTCTTCGGGGATGGAGTCCCTATGCTTCGCGCCATGCTCGCCGTCGTCGCCCTGCTCACCGTCGCCGGGTGCAAAGACGGTGGCAAGACCGACCCTGACACCACCGAAGCCGGGGCTCGTGGGCTCGCGTTCTCTCCCCCGGAGGCCGGCCGCGGAACCACCGTGGACGCGCGCATCACGAGCGGATCGTCGGTGTTCTCCTTCGAGACGGGCGCCGAACTGGACCTCGGCGGCGGGGTCACCGTCAACAGCGTCACCGTGCTCGACGGGTGGACGGCCACCGCCAACCTGACGGTCGCGCCCGACGCCCAGCTCGGGGCGAGGGACGCCGTGGTCGGCACCGGCGCCAAGGGCGACCTCACCATCACCGAAGCGCTCACCGTGGTGGACGACTCCTTCACCATCAACCCCGGCCGGGCGTTGATCGGCGAGTCCCGCCAGGTGGAGTTCGTCGGGCAGAACACCGAGTGGTCGCCCGGCTCCACCTGGGCCTACTTCGGCGATGACATCGACGTCACCAACGTCGACATCCTCTCCGAGACCTACGCCATCGCCTCGATCACCGTGGCGCCCGACGCCGTCCCCGGTCTCCGTGACGTGGCGATGGAGGTCGGCTCCGACGTCACCACGCTCTACAACGGCTTCCAGGTCGACCGCGTGGCCCTCTCCGCGGTGTTCGACCCCGATCAGGTCACCCAGGGCCAGATCGTCGACTTCACCATCGAAGGCAGCGGCACCCACTTCGACACCGACAGCGAGCTCTCCTTCTGGGCCGGCGGGGACGAGAAGGGCGACGTGGTGGTCGACTGGCTCACCGTGGTCGACGCCCAGCACCTCTACGGCCAGATGACGGTCTCCAACGCGGCCGAGATCGGCATGCGTGACGTCCTGGTCAGCACCGACGACGAGGGGGTGTTCATCCAGGACGCCTTCGAGGTGCTCGACGGCGAGCTGGACCTCTCCGACGTCGGCATCTCGCTCTCGTTCTACGTCCTGCGCGGCGTGGACGCCGGCACCGGCGCCATCTCCGAGTACGTCCAGGGCAGCGCCCTGTTCTACCTGCCGCTCGACCCCCCGTGCCCGCCGGACCCGGAGGCCAACTGCACCAACGGCGTGGACGACGACGACGACAACTTCACCGACTGCTACGACTCGGACTGCTCCAGCAATCCGGCCTGCGCGGCCGGGCCTGCGCCCTACGACGTCAACGGGGTGTTCCCCACCTACGAGACGGGCGGCACCGCGGACTGCCCCTCCAACGAGACGGTGGGCGCCGGCGAGCACGTCTACTT
>JAYVAS010000462.1:0-9432 GCA_043750895.1 Pseudomonadota bacterium | reverse complement strand
GCGCTTCGACCGGCTGATCGCGCTCAACAACATGCCGATCTCCCGCTTCCTGGAGTGGCTGGTCAGCAGCGGGAACCTCGACGCCTACATGAAGAAGCTGGTCGGCGCCTTCAACCCCGGCGCCATCGCCGGCCTGATGTGCCGGAACACCATCTCGGTCAGCTGGGATGGGCGCCTCTACGACTGCGACTTCAACCAGATGCTCGAGCTGCCGGCCGACAACGGGGGCGGCATGCACGTGGCCGACTTCGACTACGCGCGGCTGCGCAGCCGCCGGGTGGTCACCGCGCGGCACTGCTTCGGCTGTACTGCGGGGGCCGGTTCGAGCTGCGGGGGCGCGACGGCTTAGGGGTCCCGGAATGCCGCTGCTCACCCGTCTTCGTGGGGTCCTCAAGCCGAGCGGGGAGCCCGTCGCCGCCGCGCCGACACCCGCCCCAATCCGTCGGCCCTCCCCTCCCGAGGGCGCGTCCAACTACGTCATCCTGATCCTCGACTCCTGTCGTTTCGACTCCTGGGTGCGGGCCGGGCCGACGATCATGAGCCGGCTGGGTCCGCTGGAGAAACGCTACAGCTACGCGACGTGGACGGCGCCGTCGCACTACAACCTGCTCATCGGGCTGCTGCCGCATCACTCCCCGCCCCATGTCTACGCGTCCGACTACTACAAGGACGACTTCCTCAAGTTCAAGGAGCGGTTTCGCATCCCGGACATGAGCTTCGGCAAGATGGTCCCCAGCCTGTGGCTCCCGACGTACCTCCAGGACCTCGGCTACCGGACCAACATGCTGGTCTCGATGCCGGTGCTCAACCCCTCGACGCCCATCAACAAGGGGTTCGACCGGTACGCGTTGATGGACCATCACAACGACGTGACCGCGATGATCCGCGCCATGCGCTGGTACGTGGACCGCCCCAACTTCTTCGTGCTCAACACCGGCGAGACCCACTACCCCTACGCCACCCCCGACGAGCCCGAGAACGAGTGGCCGCGGATCTCGGGCGTCAACGGCGTGTTCAAGCACCTGGACGACCACGTCCGCGCCGGGGGCCTGGTGGAGACGGCCGAGGCCCCACGGTTCTTCGACGCGGCGCGGATGGCGCAGCTGCATGCGCGCCAGGTCGAGGCCGTGCGCTGGGTCGACCGCGCGATCGAGGAGCTCTTCGACACCGCGCCGGCGAACACCTGGATCACCATCACCGCCGACCACGGCGAGATGTTCGGCGAAGGGGGGTATTTCGGGCATGGACCGGTAAACCACGAAAAGGTCATCGAGGTGCCCTTCGTAGAAGGGCGGCTCAGATGACCGTTCGTGGTACCGGTCGCGGAGGGACCGGCCCGAGCGCTGCGAGGGCGCGCGGCGACGAGCCGCGCAGGCACCGAAGCCCGGGCCCGGAGGCGAGCGCAAAGCGAGCCGTGAGGGCCCCGGTGAACCACGAGAAGGTCATCGAGGTGCCCTTCGTCGAGGGGCGGCTCAGATGACCGTTCGTGGTGCCGGTCGCGGAGGCGCCGGCCCTCACCCCGGGACGAACAATCCGTCTTTGAGCCGGATCACCCGGTCGAAGCGGGCCGCGAGGTCCATCGAGTGGGTGACGACCACGAGCGTGGCGCCCGCTCGCTTGTTCTCGTCGCGCAGCACCCCGAGCACGTCCGCAGCCGTCTCGGGATCGAGGTTCCCGGTGGGCTCGTCCGCGAGCACCAGCCCCGGATTCAGGAGGAGGGCCCGCGCGATCGCCACGCGTTGCTGCTCGCCGCCGGACAGCTCCCCCGGCTTGTGGCCCAACCGCTCCACCAGCCCCACCTGCTGGAGGCGGGCCACCGCCAGCGCGCGGGCGGCGGCGATCGGGTGACGGGCGATCAGCGCCGGTAGGGCCGCGTTGTCGAGCGCAGTGTGGTCGGGGAGCAGGTGGTGGAACTGGAAGATGAAGCCGACCTGCCGGTTGCGGAAGGTGTCGAGCTCCCGCTTCGGCCGGGTGTGGAGCACCCTCCCGTCCACCTTGACGGTCCCTTGCGAGGGCGCCTCGAGGGCACCGAGCAGGTGCAGGAAGGTGGACTTCCCGGACCCGGACTGGCCGACCAGCGCGATCATCTCTCCGGCGCGCACGTCGAGGTCGGCGCCGCGCAGCACGGAGATGGGCTTGCCGCGCAGCGAGTAGGCGCGCTCCAGTCCGCGGATCTCGAGGGCGACCCCCATCACTCGTACCGAAGCCCTTCGACGGCATCGAGCTTCACCGCGCGGCTCGCGGGGTAGAGCGTGGCGACGAAGCAGATGACGAGGGAGGCGACGACCACCGCGACCACGGACTGCCACTCGACCACCACCGGCAGGGAGTCCAGGTAGTAGACGTTGGTGTCCAGGGGGAAGCGGTACTGGTCGAGGAAGTAGCAGCCCGAGAGGCCGAGCACCGTCCCGCACACCGTCCCGACGAACCCGACGATGCTGCCCTCGATCATGAAGATGAGCCGGATCATCGCTGCGGACGCGCCCATCGCCTTGAGGATGGAGATCTCGCGCGCGCGGGTGACCACCATCACGACGAGGTTGGTGACGATGCCCACGGCGGCCACGGTGATGATCTGCGCCAAAATGAGGCCCATCACGTACTTCTCGAGCTTCATCGCAGAGAACAGGGACGCGTTCATCGTCAGCCAGTTGCGGACGTAGATCGGGTAGTGCAACGCCGCCTCGAGGTTCTCCCCGAGGGTGATGACGTCGTAGAGGCGGTCCTCTTCCACCCGCGCCTCGATGCCGGTGACGCTGGTGCCGAGCTGCATGAACTGCTGGGCGTCGACGTTGTCGACGTACGCCCACTTCGTGTCGTACTCGTACATGCCGGTGTAGAAGATCCCGATCACGCGGAACGCCTTGACCTGGGGGATGGGCATCCCCATCGGTCCCGCGCCGCCGCCGAGGGGGTTGATCACGTGCACCCGGTCGCCCGGGAACACCTTCAACGAGTCGGCGAGGCCCTCGCCGAGGATGATCCCGGGGATCACCTCGGTGTCGCCCACGTCCTGCGCCATGGTGCGCGGGGGCTCGTGCAGGCTCTTGAGGAGCGCGAGCCGCGCCGCCTCGTCGGCGAAGGGACCGTCCGGGCCGAGCTTGAGGTCCTCGGCGACTCCGGTGACCTTCGGGGTGCGTTCGGGATCGAAGCCCTTGAGGATCGAACCGGTGGTCGCGAACGACGAGCGCAGCATGACCTCGGTGAAGGTGAAGGGCGACGCCGCGACCACGCCATCCGAGGCTTCGACCGCGGGGAGCACCGTCTCGGGGTTCGCCAGCGGCCCCTCGTAGCTGAGCACCACCATGTGAGCGGACGAGCCGAGGATCTTGTCGCGCAGGTCGATCTCGAAGCCCGCCATCACCGACAACACGATGATGAGCATCTGCACGCCGAGGGTCACGCCCAGCACGGAGAGCACCGCGATCAGGCTCACGCCCGCGTCCTGGCGACGGGAGCGCAGGTGGGACCAGGCGATGAGGAACTCGAACTGCACGGGGCCGCGACCGTAACCCAGGCGCCGTCTGTAGCCCCGTCCGGCACGTCGCCTTGACGAGCCGAGACAGTGAGATAAACGGTCCGCGTCCGGGGTGTAGCGCAGCCTGGTAGCGCACCTGAATGGGGTTCAGGTGGTCGCTGGTTCGAATCCAGTCACCCCGACCACCGATGTGAAGGCCCGTCAGAATCGCGAGATTCTACGGGTCTTCCTCGTTTTTTGGGTTCGATGGAGCGGTGACGCCGGCCGCCGGGGGCGCACCGCGGTGAACGCCTCCGCGGCGCGGATGTCCTCGCCCCGGACCGCCACGCCCGCCGCGCGTCGCGCGCGCAGCGCGCCGCGCGAAACCGCTTTCGTCATGCTGCCTCCCCGGTGACCGGACGCGCCAATGTCTCCCGCATCCGCACCGCCACGACCGCGCCGGACGCCAGCGTGAGCCCTCCCACCAGCCACACCGCCGCGTTGACACCGAAGGCGTCCGCGACCATGCCGGCGAGCAGCGCCCCGATGGCATACCCGAGGTCGCGCCAGAGCCGGTAGACGCCCACCGACGACGCCCGCCACGACGGGTGGGCCACGTCGCCGATCGCCGCGAGGAGCGTCGGGTACACCATCGCGGTGCCCAGCCCAAGCAGCACCTGCCCGAGCACGAAGGCCGGTACGGCGTTGCCAGTGGCCACCGCGGCGATGCCGAGCGCCTGGACGAACATGCCCCCGGCGATCAGCCACTTGCGGCCTACCCGATCCGAAAGCGCGCCGGTGACGAGCTGCGAGGCGCCCCAGACCGCGGGGTAGAGCGCGGCGAGCCAGCCAATCTCGGCGAGCCCGAGCCCGGCCGCCGTGAAGATCAGCGGGAACAGCCCCCACGCCATCCCGTCGTTCAGGTTGTTGACCAGCCCGGCCTGCGTGACCGAGGAGAGCTCGCGGTCGGTCACGGTCGTGCGCCAGAACACCTCGCGTTGCGTCGGCGCGCCGCCGGGTGGCAGGTCGCCGGCGAGCTTCGCCTCGTGCTTGACGTGGTGGTGCGTCTCGCGCACGAGCAACGCGGAGAGGCCGAGCCCGAGCGCGACGTAGGCCACACCCAGATAGAACGGCTCCGGACGCAGTCCCCAACGGGCGGCGATGTAGCCGGTGGCGAGCGCGGACCCCGCGACCGCGAAGTAGCCGGCGAACTCGTTGAGCCCCATCGCGAGGCCGCGGTTCTTCGGGCCAGCGAGGTCGATCTTCATGATGACCGTCGTGGACCAGGTGAGCCCCTGGCTGATGCCGAGCAGCAGGTTGGCGAAGAGCACCCATCCCCACGAGGGCGCCCACATCAGGAGGAAGGGCACGGGGGCCGCGACGAGCCAGCCGCCGATGAGCACGCGCTTCCGCCCGACCGCGTCCGAGAGCCGCCCGGCGAGGTAGTTCGTCAGCGCCTTGCTCACGCCGAAGACGACGATGAACGACAGGATCGCGATCTTCGCCTCCAATCCGAACTCCTGCTCGGCGATGGGCGAGAGGATGCTGCGTTCCATGCCGACCATCGCCCCGACGAAGGCGTTGACGACGACGAGGAGCGAGAACTGCGCAAGGTTGGCGCGCAGGCCGAGGGTGGGAGCGGTCACGCACCCGACTCGACCGGTACGCCCGCGGCGCGCCAGTCCGGGGGGCCGGTCTCCAGTCGGACGGCCGTGAAGCCCTCCTCGCGCAGCACGCGCACCGCCTCGATGGCCAGCACGCAGTAGGGTCCGCGGCAATAGGCCACGACCTCGCGGTCCTTCGGAAACTCACCGAGGCGGGACCGAAGCTCCGCCAGTGGCACCGAGCGGGCGTTCGGGAGGTGGCCCGCGCGGTACTCCTCGACCGGGCGCACATCGAGCACGGTCACGTCGCCCGACAGCGCCCGCTTGAGAAGCTCAGAGCCGTCCACCGACTCCATCGCGCCGCGCTGCTCGAGGTAGGCCCGGGTGGTCGCCTCGACCTCCGCGAGCCTGGCCTCCGCGAGGTGGCGGAGACCCAGGTAGAAGCCCTCCACACCCTCGGCGAGCCGGTAGGTGACGAACAGCCCGCTCTTTTCTGCCTCGATCAGGCGCGCGGCGCGGAGCACCTGGAGGTGCTGGGAGGCGTTGGCCAGCGACAGAGTCGCCTGGTCGGCCAGCACCTCGACCGTGCGTGGGCCCTGGGCGAGGACGTCGAGCAGCTCCAGACGCTTCGGGCTCGCGACGGCCTTGCCGATCCGCGCGAACTGCTCGAACACGTCGTCCTTGAAGCGACGGGACGGGGAGATGGCCATCCTAAAACCACCGCCGGGACGAAGCAGCCATGAGGTCACCAGTTGAGTAATCAATAGACTACTTTATTAGTCCCGTCATGCTGCAGCGTCAACTCCCCATGCATCGCTGTTCGAAGCGCCTCTTCCTCACGGGATCAGCGTAGCCGTGCCCTCCGCCAACGCGGCGGCGATGCGGGCCTCGGCGACCGCTGCCCGCGCCTCGACCCACGCGCGCCGCCCTTCCAACGCGCGTGCACGAAGCAACGTGACCTCGGCGATATCGAGCTCTCCAGTCCGCCACGCCACTTCTATCCCCACCAGCACAGCGGTCGCATCGCCCGCAGGATCGTCTCCGAGGAGCGCCGCCAGCGGTTCGAGGTCGCGCATCTGTTCGGAGGAGGCGCGCTGCTCCGCAGTCGCGCGGGCCGACAGGCTCACCGCCTCGCTCTCGGCGCGCGCGAGGTCGCCTCGGGCGCTCTCTCGACCGGCAGGGTTGCGCTGCCACAAAGGGACTTCGACGCCCAGCGTAGGGCCGACGACCGTTCGCCCCGCGTCCCGCTCGTAGAACACGCCGATCTCGACCGCCGGGACCGTGGCCGCTCGCTCCCGTGCCAGCGCGGCGCGGGCGGCATCGACCGTCGCCCCGGCGGCGCGCACGTCGTCGCGAACCCCAGCCGTCCCCGGTGACGGTGCCGCAGCGAGCGGGTCTCCCTGCGCGACCGCCGCGGGATCCCCGGTGATGGCCGCGAGCGTCGCCCGTGCCTCCGCGAGCGTGGCGCGCGCGCGCAGCATCAATCCGACGGCTCGCGCCTCCTCGAGTCGGGCGAGGCGCACCTCGAAGTCGGCGGACTCCCCCGCCGCCACGCGGCTCGACGCGGCGGCGCGCAGCCGGGTTGCGCCCGCCAGCTCGTCGGTGGCGATCTCCACCTCGGACTCGGCCACCGCCGCGCGCAGCCAGGCGCGCCGGGCATCCGCGGCAGTCACCAGCCGTGCGCGGTCCCGAGCCGCTTCGGCGGCGTCCAGGGACGCACGCGCGCTCCGGGCGGCCGAGATGCCCTCCCCCGAGAGCGACACCGCCTGACTCGCCTCCAGTTCCAGCCGTTCGGTGCCCGCCCGCCCGCTGATCTGCGGGTTGTGTCGGAGCCACGACGCTCCCGTCAGTGCCCCGTTCCCGGCCACCACTCGGGCCTCGGCCGCCGCGAGCGCGGGGTCGTGGGCGAGGGCCGCCGTGACAGCCTCGGCGGGCGTCATCGCCAACGCCATGCCGCCAAGAAACAAGGTGGCAATGAGCAGCATCACGCGGACCTCCCGAAGCGCCGGTACAGGACGGGCACGACCAGCATGTTGAGCGCCGTGGATGACAGGAGCCCGCCGAGGATGACGACGCCCATCGGTGCCTGGATCTCGTTGCCTGGCTCGTCGGCGCCGAGCACGAGCGGGATCAGCGCCAGTCCAGCGCAGAGCGCGGTCATCAGGATCGGCGCGAGGCGCTCCATCGAGCCCTGACGCACCGCGTCGTCGAGGGCGAGGCCCTCGTCCCGGACGAGGTGCTCGAAGTGGCTGATCATCATGATCCCGTTGCGCGTCGCGATGCCGAACAGCGTGATGAACCCGACGAGCGCGGGGATGGAGACGACGCCCGACGTGAAGGCCACGGCGAGCACGCCGCCGATGAGCGCGAGCGGTAGGTTCACCAGCGTCAGGAGCGCGTTCCGCACCGAGCGGAAGGCGACCCCGAGCAGGAGGAAGATGCCGATGACCACGCCGACGGACAGGAGCGCGATGGTACGAGTGGCCTCGGCGGCGCTCTCGAATTGCCCGCCGAACACCGGGTAATAGCCCTCGGGCATCCGCACCTTCGCCCGCACCGCCGCGCGCATGTCCTCGACCACCGACACGATGTCGCGGTCGGCGACGTTGGCCTGGACGACCATCTTTCGCTGGACGCCCTCGCGGGTGATGGTGTTGGGGCTCGTGTCACGGACGACGCTCGCCACCGCCTTGAGCGGCACGCGCGGACCGGCGGGCGTGTCGATGGGCGTAGAGAGAAGCGCCTCGAAGTCCTCCTGGGAGGCGTCGTCCAGACGGACCACGAGGTCCGTCGTGCGCTGACCCTCCAGCATCGTGCCGACCACCTCACCGGTGAAGGCGCGCTCGACCGCTTCCACCAGGTCCCCCGTCGTGAGCCCGTAGCGGGCCGCCGCCGCACGGTCGGCGCGGATCTCCAGCTCCGGGATGTCCACCTGCTGCTCGATGGTCACGTCCACCGCGCCGGGAACGTCCTCGATCGCGGCCTTCACCTGCTCGGCCACCTGCCGGAGCGTCACCAGGTCATCGCCGAACACCTTGATCGCGATGGCCGAGCGCGACCCCGAGAGCATGTGGTCGATGCGGTGGGAGAGCGGCTGTCCGACGGTGATCACCGCCCCGGGCACCTGGGCGAGCGCCTTGCGTAGCGCCGCGAGGAACTCCTCCTTTCCACGGTCGCTCTCGGAGAAGTCGAGCCGGACGTCCAGCTCGGCGGCGTTGACGTCCTGCGCATGTTCGTCCAGCTCGGCGCGTCCCGTCCGCCGCGCCGTTGCGGCGACCTCGGGGAACGCGAGGAGCACCTCCTCCACGCGCCGCCCCAGCCGGTCACTCGCGGCCAGCGATGTCCCCGGCAAGGTCACCACGTTGAGCGTGAGGCTCCCCTCGTTGAACTCGGGCAGGAAGGAGCGGCCGAGAAACGGCAGGATCGCGAGCGCGACGACGAGGGCCAGGACGGACCCGCCCAGCACGAGGGCGGGTCGCCGCAGCGCGAAGTCCAGGGTGGGGCCGTAGAGCCGTTTGATCCCGCGCATCACGCTGCTCTCTTCGTGATCCAGCGCCTTGGACCCTGGCAGGAGCCACGCGCAAAGCGCGGGCGTGACCGTCATCGCGACCACCAGCGAGGCCGCGATGGCGACGATGTAGGCCATGCCGAGCGGCGCGAGCATCCGGCCTTCCAACCCCGACAGAAAGAACAATGGGAGGAAGACGAGGATGATGATCAGCGTCGCGAAGAGGATCGACGCGCGCACCTCTACGGACGCCTCGTATACGACCTCCAGCGGCGGTTTCGGCTCTGCGCGCCTTCGGTTCTCGCGAAGCCGACGGAACACGTTCTCGACATCGATGATCGCGTCGTCCACGAGCGCGCCGACGGCGATGGTGAGGCCCCCGATGGTCATCGTGTTGAGCGACACCCCAGTCGCCTTCATCACCAGCACGGCGGCGGCGAGCGACAACGGGATGGCGACGAGCGAGATGATCGCCGTCCGGAAGTTGCCGAGGAACAGGACGAGGATGATCGCGACGAGGATGGCGCCGTCGCGCAGCGCTTCCGACACGTTCTCGATGGACGCCGAGATGAAGTCGGACTGCCGGAAGATGTGGCGGTCGATCACCAGCCCGCTCGGCAGGGTGCCCTGGATCTCGTCGAGCGCCGCGTCGAGCTGCGCGGTCAGCGCGAGCGTGTTGGCGTCGGGTTGTTTCATCACCGCGAGGATCACCGCGGGCTCGGCGTCCGCGCTGCCTTCCCCGCGCTTCACCTTCGGCCCGACCGCGACCTCGGCGAGCTGACGGACGAGGATCGGGACGCCCCCGCGCACCGCCACCGGGGTCTCTCCGATGTCGTCGAGCGTCTCCGCCCGCCCGACGCCCC
>JAYVAS010000461.1:0-1613 GCA_043750895.1 Pseudomonadota bacterium | reverse complement strand
CCCGGCTGCTTGGCCACGGCCGCGATGGCGAGCGCGTTGTAGGCGTTGAGGTAGTAGGCGAGCCGATCCTCACGGGTGGGGAAGAGCTCGGGATCGCGCGCCGGCGACGTGAGCGCGACGTACGCGAGGTACTGGTCGAGCGTGGCCGGGTCGCCCTGGATGGCTTTGTAGTCGACGAGGCCCTTGGCATCGACGTACATCGCCAGGACCTGGTTCAGCAGCGGATGGGGGAACTGCCCGGCCGCGGGCTTCTCGAGGCCGCCCGCGAACGCGGGGCTGGCGAACAGAAGGAGAAAGAGGAAGCGCAACATCAGGAAGCTCCGGGGGTCGATCCGAGATCACGGGGTCGGGTAGCGTACGCTCGGGCCAACCGACTCGGATCGACCCCGAGGCGATAGCCGAGACGCAGCGCGATCATCCACGCCATGGTCCGGGTGACCCCGTGGGCTTCCCAGCGGCGCGCCGAGGTCGTGACCCGGGGCGCGAGCACCGACCAGGCCTCGCTCCCGCGCAGGCGATCGGAGAAGTCGAGGTCCTCCAGGGCCGCCAGCGGCGCGAAGCCGCCCGCGGCGAGGAACAGCGCGCGGTCGGCCCAGATGGCCATGTCGCCGGTGCAGGAGCCAGTGACCCGGGCCCGCGCGTTCATGATGCGACCAGTCAGGCGCAGGCGGGGGTCGGCGCTCCCGACCCGGACCGCGCAGCATCCCCAGCGGGCCTGCGCGTCGCGCACCTGGGCGCCGAGCCCGGGCGGGATGCCGGTATCCGCATGCAGGAACCAGAGGCGCTCACCGGTGGCGACCGCGGCGCCGGCGTTGAGCTGTGGGCCGCGCCCCCCCGAGGCCACCACCACCCGCGCGCCGGCCGCCCGCGCCAGCGCCGCGGTCCCGTCCACGCTCCCCCCGTCGGCGACGACCACCTCGTCCACCTCCCCGACCAGCGCGGCCAACAGCCGGGGAAGCGCGACGGCCTCGTCGAGCGCGGGGATGACGGCGGAGAGGGTCACGGTTGACAAGGTTAGCACCCTGCCGATGTCGCACGACGCACCCACCGCCGGCTGGATCGTCGACTGCGACCCGACGCTGGGGGTCCGGGGGCGCGACGTGGACGACGCCCTGGCCATCTACGCGCTGTTGGGGGCGGGCGTGGACGTCGCCGCGCTCACCACCGTCTACGGGAACGCCGACCTCGACACCACCACCCGGGTGGCGACCGAGCTCGGCGCGCGGTGGTCCATCCCCGTGTTCCGCGGCGCCGCGGCGACGGGCGCTCCGGGCGGCGCGGCGGTGGACCGGCTCGTCGCCCACCGCGGTCCGGTGCTCGGGCTGGGCCCGTGCACCAACCTCGCGGCGGCGCTGGCGCGCGGCGCCTCCTGGAGTGCCCTGGTCCTCCTCGGCGGCACCCGCCGGCGCGGCCCGAACGTCCGCTACCTGCACCTCACCGAGCTGAACTTCGCGTTGGACACGGCCGCCGCCGCGAGCGCGCTGCGTCGCGCCACGCGGGTGATCCCGATGGAGGTGTGCCGAACGGTGGTCTACACCCGCGCCAACCTGGTCGGGCTGCCGGCGTGGATGGTCGATGCCTGCGAGAGCTGGCTCCGCCTCGCCCCGTGGTTG
>JAYVAS010000460.1:0-2477 GCA_043750895.1 Pseudomonadota bacterium | reverse complement strand
CTTCACGCCGGGTCACCCGGTATCGGGCTCCCGTCCGGGAGTCCTGGCGCCCGTGCGGCTCGCATGGGATGGATCCCGGGGTCCCCGCGACCGCCCATCTTGACCACCCGACAAGCGCGAACTCCGTCAAACGCCGACAATTTCGGCGCGTGTAGCGACTACATCGTCAGCGGGGGGTGATCAGCTTTCGAATCGTGGCGTTGTCAACCAGCGCCTCCATCCCGAGGGCGGCCAGGAGCGCCTTGTGTTCTGGGTTGGGTTTGGTGACGGTGTAGAAGGTGCGGCCGCGGTGCCGCACGCGGTTGAGGTGAACCGGACGGAGGCCCTCCAGCGTGACCGATGCGGTCGCTCGGACGTTCGCGGCGGCGCTTCGTGCGACGAGGGCGCGGTCGAGGAGCAGGCCGAGCATGCAGAGCGTGACGTGCGCGCGCACCTTGGGGTCGGTCCGGTGATGCACGGGCCGGAGCTCGGTGACGCTCTTGATGGTCTGGAAGTCCTTCTCCACCGCGTCCTTGCTGTAGTAGGGGGTGACGAGGTCCGGGGCGGGTTGGGCCAGCTCCGCGTGCCCCACCAGGATCGACACGCCGTAGGCCCGCCGTCGACGCTCCCAGGCGACCTCGTCGTGCTCGACGACGAGCCTGCGCGTTCCGCCGGATGGGGTGAGACGAGTCGAGAGGGCATCGCCCAGCTTCATCTTGCGAATCAGGGCGCCGATCTCGCCGAGGATGGCGCTGTCCTTGCGCGTGCTCTTGGGCTTCGCGAGTCCGGCGTTGATGCGCGCGAGCCGTTCGCCGATGAGCTTGAGCTTGTCCCGCTCGGAGTCGCGCTGGCGACCGAACACCACGGGATTGAAGCAGAGGACGCCGCGGGTACGGAGCTCCGGTGCAAGCAGGATGGACCGGAGCTGGGCGCGGATCGGGTTGGTGGGCGGGGTGCGTCGGATGGCCTCCTCGAACGCAGCCAACTGCTGGTCGACCGGCAGCCGCGCGACCGCGACCAGATCCTGGAGGTGACAGCCGTCCGCCTCGCCCGCCAACGCCCGTGCCTGCACCACTGGAACGAGCGCGCACAGGACGCGGTCATACCGAAGGGTCCGCTCGGGTCGGCCCACCTGCTCGCTGATCGACCGTATCGTCCGCTGGGGGTGCGCCGAGATGAACTGGGCTCGTTGGATCGCGGCAACGGCCGCCGTGGGCCGCGAACTCCTGGCCCTGGCCTTGGAGAAGACGCCGAGGTCCAGGACGTATCGGTCGTCGCGGACACGGGTGAGTCCCACCTCCCTCGCGGCGGAGGCGATGCGCCCGGTGTCCGAGGGGTGTTCCGTGCACACGGCCTGGAGCGCAGCGAGTCGCGTCCAGTCAATCGGGGCGCCCGAGCTCACGAATTCCGGGAACGGCAACGCCGTCAGAAATCGCAGCGGGCTTGCAGCCAGCTGCTCCACCGCAGCCGCGGAGCCGACGGCTCGATCCAGAACCACCGTCTTCCCGGCCATCCACGGCAGCGCGGCCACCTCGGTCGCCATCGCCAGCAGCGCCGTCGCGTCGTGGTAGCGCCCGCTCAGCGTGTGCCACCGCAGGGGAAATCCCCGGTCGTCGCAGAGCAGGACGACACCGACGCGGCGTCGGTAGATCCCCTCCTTGTCGATGCCCTTGGCAGCGAGGGGTGGGCCGACACCCTCGAACCAGGTGTCCGTGGCGTCGATGAAGACCGTCGCGAACTCGCCAAGGCCTCCCGTCACCGTCGACGGAAGCCGGTCCTTCAGCTGCAGTTCCACCCTCTCCAACGCCGTGAGCACCCGGTGGAGGCGGGAGTTGTTGAACTGCGCCGGAGTCACCGAGAGCAGCTCCGGCAGCGCCGTCGTCGGGAACCAGCGCTCCGCGGACAGGGTCGACCCCGCCGCCACACACCGGTGCATCACCAGCGCAGCCACGACACGCTCGAGGTCTGCGGTCATCGCCTCCGTCGGCGGCAGCAGCGACCGGAGGAGCGGTCCGACCCCGATGTCCTCCCACACCCGAAGCAGCACGGCCACGTCGAGGTACTGGAGGTTGTCGAGGACCTCCGGCTCGGTGATCGGCCCCTCGACGGTCTGCGGGAGCACCAGGGCGTCCCCTCCGCGGTTTGCCGACAACGCCGCGCGGAGGTTGGTGATGGAGACGTCGTCGAGAGCGCCGAGCGACGCGATGACCCGGCAGGTCGGTTTGCCGTCGCGCTCGCGCCGGTAGCTCTCGACGAGTTGGGCGTAGCGGTAGACCTTGGCCCCGCGGCGGACGGTGGTGAGACGGAGGTTCATGTGTTGTAGATACCATATCTATAAATAATGCTCAATGTACCGTGCATGTACTAAATTTGTTGTAGCTACTCACTTCCAGATAATGTAGCTGCATCCTAAGCTATTGGAAGGGGCGATCAAAATGGGCGCCGCGAGACCCCCGGGTTTCCGCCGCCCCCCGCCGGGCCGCGGCTTCGCCACACGG
>JAYVAS010000459.1:0-27265 GCA_043750895.1 Pseudomonadota bacterium | reverse complement strand
TCAAGCTCCGCCGCCTGCGCGGACGTCAGGGGCTGCTGCTCGGCCTCCGCGGCGATTCGGTCCCAGAGCTCCTGCACGTACAGGATACGCTCGGCCGTGGTCATCTGGTCGAAGGAAGGCCCCATCCGGGAAGTGTAGCCGCGCCGAGCCCCGTTGACGACGCGGGCGACCGCACCACCCGGAGTCAAGGGCGCGCGGTCGGCCGCGGGCGGGAGTAGGATGAGCGAGAAGTGCACCCATCGCCGCGCAGCTCCCCGGCCTCCTTGCTTTGCGTGCTCCTCTACGCGGGCGTTGGCCGGAGGGCCCAGGCGTGACGGCCGTGGGAGGACGTAGGCTCCGTCGCTTTCTCGATCGGTGTCAACTGATCCAGCAGCCCGTGGGTTCAGTCACGCAGCTCCGAACTGTCGCGCGGTAGGTGCACGCCGTGCTGTCGGGAGCTTCCTACCGCGGTTATACTCGCTCCATGAAGACCGCGATCTCGATCCCCGACCCCCTCTTCGAGAAGGCGGACGAGCTTGCGCACCGACTCCACATCTCTCGGAGCGAGCTCTACGCGAACGCCATCCGGGCGTTCGTGGAGGAGCACGACGAGGCGACCAACCGGCGCGTCCTGGACCAGCTCTACGCCGAGGAGTCCTCGGCGCTCCCGGCCGGCGCTGCCCGGGCCCAGGCCCGCGTCGGCTCGGAGTGGGACGAGTGAAACGCAGCGAGGTCTGGTGGGCCGACCTCAGCGAGCCGGTCGGATCGGGCCCCGGCTATCGCCACCCCGTGGTGGTGGTCTCGACCGACACCTTCAACGATAGCCGTATCTCCACCGTCATCGTCGTGGTGATCACCTCAAACCTCCGACTCGCCGTGGCCCCCGGGAACGTCCGAGTGGCGGCGCGGGAGACGGGATTGCGGAAGGACTCGGTGATCAACGTGTCGCAGGTGCTGACTGTGGACAAGGGTGTACTGACGGAGCGGATTGGGCACCTGCCGGGTGATCGGCTCACCGAGATGGAGGCTGGGCTGCGCGGCGTGATGGGGTTGTAGGTGGAGCCGCGTGCATCCGAGGGCGACGGCGGCAATCGGGCCCCGTCGTTCGTCTCTGCCGGCTACTACGTAATCTGGCCCTGCCCGCCTCCAGAGTGGTCGCGCGGAGGGAACGGTCTTCTCCCGCCGAACCGCTGGCCCTCGTGGAGCGCTGAGTTCGTAGAGGAGCCGCTCCTCGACTGGATCGCCCACTACCGCAGTTTCTGGACCGAGCGCGGCGAGCGCCTCGAACACCTCCTCGACCGGATGGACCCTTGACCCCCGTGAAGCCCGCTTCCCTGCACGCTGCCGATTCCCACGACCTGATTCGGGTCCAGGGCGCCCGGGTGAACAACCTGAAGGACGTCGACGTCCAGATCCCCAAGCGCCGCCTCACGGTGTTCACCGGGGTGTCGGGGTCGGGCAAGTCGTCGCTGGTCTTCGGCACCATCGCCGCCGAGTCCCAGCGGTTGATCAACGAGACCTACAGCGCCTTCCTGCAGGGCATGATGCCCACCCTGGCCCGCCCCGAGGTCGATGCGCTCGACGGTCTGACCACCGCGATCATCGTGGATCAAGAGCGGATGGGGGCGAACGCCCGGTCCACCGTCGGCACCGCCACCGACGCCAACGCCCTGCTGCGCGTGCTCTACAGCCGCCTGGGAAAGCCCTACATCGGCTCGTCCAAGGCCTTCGCCTTCAACATCCCGTCGGTGAGCGGCGTCGGGGCGGTCACCGTCGAGAAGGGGGCCGGGAAGACGGAGCGGCGCACGTTCTCGGTGGTCGGCGGCATGTGCCCGCGCTGTGAAGGCATGGGGTCGACCAGCGACTTCGATCTCACGGCCCTCTACGACGATTCCAAGTCGCTCAATGGCGGGGCCCTCTCCGTCCCCGGGTACAGCATGGACGGCTGGTACGGCCGCATCTACCGGGGCTGCGGCTACTTCGACCCCGACAAGCCGATCCGCGCGTACACCAAGACGGAGCTGCACGACCTGCTTTACAGGGAACCGACCAAGATCAAGGTCGACGGCATCAACCTCACCTACGCGGGTCTGATCCCGTCCATCCAGAAGAGCTACCTGTCCAAGGACGTGGACGCGATGTTGCCCCACATCCGGTCGTTCGTGGACCGTGCGGTCACGTTCACGGTGTGCCCCGAGTGCGCGGGGACGCGGCTCAGCGCCGCGGCGCGGTCCTGCAGGATCCAGGGCCTGAGCATCGCCGACGTGTGTGCCAGACAAATCACCGACCTCGCCGATTGGGTGCGCGGTCTGAACGAACCATCGGTCGCGCCGCTGTTGGCGGCCCTGCGGGAGACGCTCGACGGGTTCACCGAGATCGGCCTCGGTTACCTGAGCCTGGACCGGCCCACCGGCACCCTCTCGGGCGGGGAGGCGCAGCGCACCAAGATGATCCGCCACCTGGGCTCGTCGCTCACCGACGTCACCTACGTCTTCGACGAGCCCACGATCGGCCTGCATCCCCACGACATCCAACGGATGAACGACCTCCTGCGGCGCCTCCGGGACAAGGGCAACACCGTGCTGGTGGTCGAACACAAGCCCGAGGTGATCCTCATCGCCGACCACGTCGTCGACATGGGTCCGGGCGCGGGCGCCGCGGGCGGCGAGGTGGTGTACACGGGGACGGTGGACGGGCTCCGGGGGAGCGGCACGCTCACCGGGCGGCACCTGAGCGTCCGCGCGGTCTTGAAGCCGAAGGTGCGCGCCCGGCGCGGCGTGCTGGAGGTCCGGGGCGCCAAGACAAACAACCTCCAGAACGTGGACGTGGACATCCCCCTCGGCGTGCTGGTGGTGGTCACCGGGGTGGCCGGGTCGGGGAAGAGCTCGCTGATCCGTGGCTCGGTGAGCGGGCGCGACGGCGTGGTCTCGGTGGACCAGGGGGCGATCCGCGGTTCGCGGCGGTCGAATCCGGCCACCTACACCGACCTCCTGGAGCCGATTCGAAAGGCCTTCGCCAAGGCGAACGGGGTGAAACCCGCGCTGTTCAGCGCCAACTCGGAGGGCGCGTGCCCGGCGTGCAACGGGGCCGGGGTCATCTACACCGACCTGGGGTTGATGGACGGCGTGAGCACGGTCTGCGAGGACTGCGCCGGACGGCGTTTCCAGGCGTCGGTGTTGGCGTACCGGCTCGGCGGGCTCGACATCGCCGAGGTCCTCGACCTGTCGGTGGACGACGCGGTCCGTTTCTTCGCCGACGGCGCCGCGCGTACGCCGGCCGCCCACGCCATCCTTCAGCGCCTCCTGGACGTCGGGCTCGGCTACGTGCGGCTCGGCCAACCGCTCCCCACGCTGTCCGGCGGGGAGCGGCAGCGGCTCAAGCTGGCCACCCAGATGGGGGCGGAGGGGGGCGTGTACGTGCTCGACGAGCCGACCACCGGGCTCCACCTCGCCGATCTCCAGAAGCTGCTCGCGCTGTTGGACCGTCTGGTCGACGCGGGCAAGTCGGTCATCGTGGTGGAGCACCACCAGGCGGTGATGGCCCATGCGGACTGGATCATCGACCTGGGGCCCGGAGCGGGCCACCACGGCGGCCGGGTGGTGTTCGAGGGCACGCCCGCCGATCTTGTCGCCTCCCGGGCCACGCTCACCGGCCAGCACCTCGCCGCCTACGTCGGCGGCCTGCCGTAGGACGACACCGCTGACGGGTCGACGCCACTGATTCGTCACCCGGATGCCGACGCCGGGGCGCCTTCCGCTATGCTCTCGTCTCCCCCCAGAGCATCTGCCTTGCCGATCCCGCGCGCCTCGTCCCTGTTGTTCGCCCTGCTCCTCGCTGGCTGCACCCGGGGCGGGAAGCCGGCGACCACCCCCGACGACGACGGTGGACACGACAGCGCGACGGACACGGGGGACGTGGAGACGATCCCCGTCCTCACCGATCCCTGGCTCCGGGACGAACAGGAGGCGCCCGGCTCGATCCGGTTCAACGAGATCCTCTACCACCCGGCCTCCGACGCCGACCCCGAGTGGATCGAGCTCCACAACCCCATGGCCTTGGACATTGACCTCTCGGGCTGGTCATTGGCCGGAGGCGTCGACTTTGCCTTCGCCGAGGGCACCATCCTAGGCGCGGGCGCGTACCTCGTCGTCGCCGCCGATCCCGCGCGGGTCGCCGGCGCGCTCGGCCCCTTCGAAGGCAGTCTGGCCGACGATGGCGAGCGTCTGGATCTCCGCAACAACAGTGGCCGGCTGATCGACACCGTGGCCTACGGGGAGGACGACCCCTGGCCGGTGCAGCCCGACGGCTCCGGCCTCTCGCTCGCGAAGATCGACCCCGACACCGCCAGCGATCACGCCGAGAGCTGGACCGCGAGCACGGCGCTGGGCGGAACCCCCGGGGGTCCCAACGGCGTCGACCCGGACGAACCCCCCGTCACGGTGACGCTGGTGGCGTTGGAGTCCACGTGGGCCTACGACGTGTCGGGCGCCTACCGCGCGGCGGACTGGGCAGCGCCCACCTACGAGGATGCCGCCTGGGACCGCGGCGACGCCGTGTTCTACGCAGGGGAGGCGCAGGCGGACGCGCTGGCGACGGTGCGGGCCACGGCGGACAACTACTACGCGCTCTACCTGGGCGGGGCCGACGGCAGCGACCTGCGCCTGCTCGCCGCCGATCCCGACGGCGACTGGACCACGGTGGACAGCTTCGACACCGTGGTCACCCCCGAAGACCACCTCTACCTCGCCGCCTGGGAGGCGCCCTGGGACTACGGCGGTCCGCAGATGACGATCGCCGAAGTGGAGCTTCCGAGCGGGGTCGTGGGCACCAGCGCCGCGGCGTTCGAGTGGGTCCTCGGCCCCACCGACGGCTGTCCCGGCACGCCCGACCCGCCGCCGACGGCGGAGGCGATCGCCCTGGTCGTCGCCGACGCCGAGGCCGACGTTTCCTGGGCCCTCCCGGCGGCCGAGGCCGACCGCGCCTCGGACCCGTGGGGCGGGTACGTCGGCGGCTGGTTCGACGCGACCACCAAGGTGGTCTGGGCCGACACCTTCTCCGACACCTCGGTGACCAACACCGAGAACACCTACGTGCTCTTCCGCTCGCGCGACCCGCTGCTCGGCGCGCGCGGCACCACCGAGCTGGCGGAGATCCCCACCACCAGCACCTTCCGCACCAGCTTCGACTTCGACGCCGACCCGGCCCTCACCACGCTCTCGTTGGAGTGCCTGCTCGATGACGGGGCGGTGGTGTACCTCAACGGCGTCGAGGTGCTGCGCGAGAACCTGCCCGCAGGGGTGGTGGCGGCCGACACCCTCGCGGCGACCGAGACCACGGATGCGACCACGATCTACGCCGGTATCTCCAGCGACGCCCTGGTGCGCGGGGAGAACGTGCTCGCGGTCGAGCTCCACCAGGCCGAGCGGGACGATCCCGACCTCACCTTCGGCTGTGCGCTGACGGCGTCCATCGCGGCGTCAACCTCCGGCTCTACGCTGGTGCTCAACGAGATCGCGCGCGCGTCGGACACGCCCTTCTGGGTGGAGCTCGCGGACGTGGGCGCCGCGGCGCAGGACGTGGGGGGCCTCGTGCTCACCGCCGCGGGGGGGGAGTACCTCGTCCCTGCCGGAACCCTCACCCCCGGTGGGCTGCTGGCCCTCGCGGACGTGGGCTTCGCGGTGAGCGCGGGGGAGGTGTTGTTCCTCTACTCGGCAGACCGGAGCGTGCTCCTCGACGCGGTGCGGGTGCAGGGCGCGTCGCGCGGTCGCACCGAGGACGGCGGCCCGTGGCGTTTTCCGAGCGTAGAGACCCCCGGCGCCGCCAACGTCATCGAACACACGGACGACGTGGTCATCAACGAGATCCAGTACCACCACGCCCCGCGCTCGGTGGACGGCGAGCCGGTGACGGCCGAGCCGGAAGAGTGGATCGAGCTGACCAACCGGGGCGCGGCGGACGTCGACCTCGGCGGCTGGCAGCTCGTCGACGCCGTGACCTATCGGTTCCCGTCCGGCACGATCCTCCCGGCCGGGGGCTACCTCGTCGTCGGGGGGGACGAGTTCTCCGGCAACCTGGACAACGCCGGCGATCGGGTGGTGCTGCGCGATGCGCGCGGAAACCCGGCCGACCAGGTCCGCTACTTCGACGGGGGCCGTTGGCCGGAGGCGGCCGACGGGGGTGGGTCCACGCTGGAGCTGCGCGACCCCCGCGCCGACAACGCCGTCGCCGAGTCCTGGGTCGCGAGCAGCGAGGGCGGCCGGGCGACGTGGACGACCTACCGCTACCGGAGCGAGGCGGGCCGGAGCGCGGTGGGCCCCGACGGGCAGTGGGAGGAGCTGGTGATCGGGCTGCTCGACGCCGGCGAGGTGCTGATCGACGACCTCAGCGTGGTCGAGGATCCCGACGGGAGCCCGGTGGAGGTGCTCCAGAACGGCAGCTTCGATGGCGGGCCGGACGCGTGGCGGCTGCTCGGCAACCACCGACACAGTGAGGTGGTGCCCGACCCGGACGACGCGTCGAACGGTGTCCTGCGGCTCGTGGCCACCGGGCCCACCGGGCACATGCACAACCACGCCGAGACCACCCTCGTCCGACCCATCGGCAGCCGCACCTACGAGATCTCGTTTCGCGCGCGGTGGGTGTCGGGGAGCAACCAGCTCAACACCCGGCTCTACTTCAACCGGGTGCCGCGCACCACGCGGGTGGCCCAGCCCGAGCTGTCGGGGACGCCGGGCGCGCAGAACTCGGGGTGGGTGGACAACCAGGGCCCCACTTTCGCCGACCTCGACCAGGACGTGGCCGTCCCCGCGCCCTCCCAGCCGGTGCTGATCGGCGTGACGGTCGACGATCCCGACGGGGTCCAGTCGGTCCGACTCCTCTCCTCGGTCGACGGGGCCGCGTTCACCGAGCAGGCGATGACCGAGGGGGTCGGCGGCCGCTGGTCAGCGTGGCTCGACGGCCAGGCGGCGGGGACCATCGTCCAGGTCTACGTGGAGGCCGAGGACGCCCGCGGGGTGCGGGCCACCTACCCGGCCGCCGGACCGGACTCCCGGGCCCTGCTCACCTTCGACGGCGGCGAGGCCGCCACCAACGGGCTGCACAACCTCCGCATCCTCCTGACCCAGGCCGACTCGGACTGGCTGCACGAAGACATCAACCTGATGAGCGACGACCTCGTCGGGGCCACCGTCATCTACGACGAGCAGGAGGTCTTCTACGACGTCGGCGTGCGGGCCAAAGGCAGCGAGCGCGGCCGACCCGAGGTGGCCCGCCTCGGCTACGGGATCTCCTTCCACAGCGATCAGCCGTTTCGGGGCAACCTCGGCAGCGTGCTCGTGGATCGCTCCGAGGGCGTCGGCTTCGGGCAGCGCGAGGTGTTGTTGAACCTGGTGATGACCCACGCGGGGTCGGAGTCGGGCGAGTACAACGACCTCATCCAGGCCATCACCCCCCGCGCCGAGCACACCGGCCCGGCCGAGCTGCAGCTCGATCGCGCCACCGATCTCGTGCTCGCCTCGCAGTTCGTGGACGGGGACGCCGGCCCGCTCTTCGAGTACGAGCTGATCTACTACCCGGTGTACACCGACGACGGGACGCCGGAGGGGTACAAGCTGCCCCAGCCCGACGGCGTGGTCGGCACCGCGATCACCGACCTCGGCGACGACCCCGAGGCCTACCGCTGGAACTTCTTGATCCAGAACAACGAGCGGGAGGACGACTACGATCGGCTCATCGACCTGGGTCAGACCTTCGCCGGACCGGACTTCCTCACCAACGTGGGCGCGGTCATCGACGTCGAGCAGTGGCTGCGCGCCTTCGCCTTCGCGACGCTCAGCGGCGCGGTGGACAACTACGGGGGGGACGGGAGCCAGCACAACGCCCGCTTCTACGTCCGACCCGAGGATGAGCGGGTGCTCTACTTCCCGCACGACCTCGACTACTTCGGGGGCTCGACCGGAGGCCTGGTGAGCAACGGCGACCTCGCGCGGCTGGTCGCCGACCCCGCGAACCTGCGTTCCTACTACGGGCACCTCCAGGACATCATCGGGCGGTCCTACAACAGCGCCTACCTGGGGCGGTGGTGCACGCAGCTCGGCGCCCTGCTCCCCGCCCAGAACTTCCAGAGCCACTGCCAGTTCGTGGACGATCGCGCCAACTGGGTCATGTACGGGGCGTCGGACGCGGTGATGACGCGCTTCCCCGCGACCGACTTCCGCATCACCACCGAGGACGGCGCCGACTTCTCGGTCGCCGCGACCGAGGTGACGCTGGAGGGGGAGGGGTGGATCGACGTGCGCCAGATCGAACTGGAGGGGGCGGCGGAGGCGCTGACGTTCCGCTGGAACGACGACCGGACCTGGCAGGTGACGGTGCCGCTGCTGGCCGGGCCCAACGAGATCCGCCTCGTCGCCACCGACCTGCACGGCGCGACGGTGGGGACGGACAGCGTGGTGGTGACCGCGGAGTGAAGGCTTGCAGGCCCTTCACCCCGGACACGGGTCCCCGACCCAATCCGCCGTGTTGTCGTCCTCGTGGCACTCGGGGAGGTTGCCGGTGCCCGTCCCGTCGTCGTCGAGGACCACGCGGAGACCGAGGGGCCCAGAGGCGTCGGCGGGGAGGGTGAGGAGGAGAGAGCCGGACGACGTCCCGACGGGGAGGGCGGGGAGGGCGCCGATGGTGACGAGGCGGGGCCCGTCGTCGTGGAGGGCGTAGACGGCGTAGGGGAGGCCGGCGGGGACGTCGAAGGCGCCGGCGTTCTCCACGTGGATCGCGAGGGTGAGCGGGTCGGCGGCGCAGTCGGCCACACAGGCGCCTTCGACGGTGACGCGGAGGTTGTTCCCGAGGGGCCAGGAGTCACGGCTGGCGAGCCGGCCGCGCCAGAGGCCGTAGCGGATCCAGGCGGGTTCGGGGCGGGCGGGGATGGTGCCGTCCTCGTTGTAGTTGGCCATGGAGTCGTCGTGGGCCCACCAGGTGGTGCCGCCGGGCGTCCACCCGGAGCCGGCGTGGCGGTAGACGGTGAGGAGGGGGACGCGGTCTCCCCGAAGGTGGCCGGCCGCAACGATGATCTCGGTATGCCCGTCTTCGTCGAGGTCCACCGTGACGGGGAACTCGTACCCGGTCTCGGAGCTGTGGGTGTCGTCCCGGTAGAGCGCCGCTCCGTCCCTCCCGTTGTAGATCCCGAAGCTGACCTCGTCCGCGTAGAGGACCTCGGCCGCCCCGTCTCCGTCCAGGTCGGCCACGGAGCAGCCGGCCGAGCCTGAGGAGTCTGAGGTGGGTATGCGCCAGAGCAGGGCGCCGTCCGTGGGGTCGTACGCGGCGAGGGACATGGACCAGGGAACCGCCACTTCCATCTGTCCGTCGCCGTCCAGATCGCCGGCGCACGGCGGACCGGGCCAGGATGCCCCCTCGATGACGCGCCAGAGCTCGGCACCGTCGGGATCGTACATCGCGAGGTCGGTCCCGACGAAGAGGAGCTCGCCGTCCGGGTCGGCGTCCGCTTGGACGGGCAGAACGTGTTTCGCCGAGGCCTCCGCAAGGACGGCCCGCCACAGCGGCGTACCGGCGGCGGTGGACACCTGATCCTGGATCACCAGCTCCGCCCGGCCGTCCCCGTCCAGGTCGGCGGCGAGGGGATGGAACGTGCCTTGCAGGTGGTAGCGGCCCTCGAGTTCGAAGAGGAAGGCCCCGGTGATCGCGTCGAAGACCCACTCCTGGTCCACCAGCTCGGGGGTGCCGTCTCCGTCGAGATCGGCGAGGATTGGCCGGACCCACTCCTGGTCCGCGTAGGTGGTGGCGTTCCAGATTGTCGTACCGTCGGGCGTGACACGCTCCAGCCGTTCGCCGGACCATCGGCGGAAGATGTCGGCCGTGCCGTCGGCGTCGACATCGCCGGCGACCGCGGTCGAACTCTGTTCGAGGCCGATAGTCCGATCTTGCTCGCCGCCGTCGGGCTCGACCCAAATCGCCGCCGCTTCATCCAAATCGAACGCGGTGGACCACGCATGCACGTAGATTCCAGGTTCGGTGGCGGAAGGTCCCGTGACCACGAGCGGGAGTGTGTCCGCGCGCAGGTCCTCCCCGGTCTCCTCATCCTCCAACGTGAGCTGCCACGCAATCTCCACGTTCCAGGGGTCCTCCACGATGTCTACGTTGGGACCACACTCCTCGGCCCGTGTCACGCCCCTCGCGGGCACCGGCGCGAGCCAGTCACACCCTTCCAGGCATTCGGGCACGCCGTTGGCGTTGAGGTCGGCGTAGCCTTCGTCGACCTCACCGTCGCCGTCGTCGTCCAGTCCATTACACACCTCCTCCGGGATGGGTGGGGTCCCGGTGTCATCCAACTCGGTGTCGGTGGGCGCGGTGCCGGAGTCGAACGGGGGGTGGGTGTCCTTTCCCACGAGACCCTGTTCGCCGGTGCAGGCGGCGATCAGGAGCAGGAGGCCGCTACGGGGCGCAGTCGAGGCCACGGGCCACTTCGCCGGGTTCGAGGGTCAAGGCGACGGAGCCGAGGGAGGTCATCTCGGCGAGATCGTACCATCGGAGGGTGGGGCCGCGGACGGTGTCCTCGTGGCGGCCGTCGTCGAGCAGCAGGAGCGTGTCTCCGACAATGGACAGGCCCCAGATCGGACCGATGGCGCCCTCCGGGACGACCGTGCGCTCTACCTCCCCGGACTCGGGCACGGTCCAGTGGAGCGCGGCCCCCGGCATGCTCGCGACCACCACCGCGTCGTCGGTCGCGGCGACCGCTCCGAGGCGATGCAGGTGACCCTCTCGCTCGGGAGTTTCGGCGGCCGCGACGGCGGCGAAGTCCCGATGGAGGGCGGCGGGCCCGCCCCTGGGGTCGGTGACGACGATCGAGCTCCCGCCGCCGACGGCGGCGCACGGCGCGCCAAGACTGCGGGCGTCGCCGGACCCGGCGACGACGAGCTCACCCGCGGCGCAGAGGAGAACCGACTCGCCGGAGACGACGACGCCGCGCGAGCCGCCGACGTCGATCCCTTCCAGGGTGCGGAGCGCGGTGCGGGCGCCGTCGGCCAGACCCACCCGCTGCAGGGTGACTGACGCGTCAGCAGCCGCGACGACGAGCTGGCAGGAGGCGGGGGGGCCGGCGAAGGCGGGGAGGAGGAGGAGGAGCATGGCGACCTCAGATGGGGCAGGTGGGGGCGATGTTGATGTCGGTCTCGCAAGTGCCGGTGGTCCCGTTGTAGGAGCAGGAGTCGCCCGGGGTCACCGAGGTAGCGGCATCCCCGTTCTCCGTGTCTCCCACCCCGCCCCCCCAAAGCTGGTCGTCCTGGTTCCCCCCGTTCAACGTGTCCCCGCCGACAGCGTCGTCGCCGCCGCACATCAGGTCGTCCTGGTCGCCCCCGTACATCGTGTCGGCTCCGAGGCTCCCGTTCATCTGGTCCTGGAGTGTCTCACCGAACATGATGTCCGCCCCTGACCCGCCGATGATGCGGTCGGCGCCGCCTCCGCCAACGAGGTAGTCTGCGTCGTCCCCGCCGCGGATCACGTCGTCCTCGGTGTAACCCGAGATCCCGTCTTCGCCGCCCCACCCGCGGATGACGTCGTGCCAGGTGCCCCCGTCCAACACCTCGTCGTATCGGTAGGTGGTTGGGTCCCAATACGGCGAGCCATCCATGGTATCTGCCCCGTCCTCACCGTACATCCAGGCGACTACCGTGATGCTGGTGACGTTCTCGAGCTGGTGGTAGTTCGTGCCGTCGTCGAACTGGAACGCCAACACGTCGTCCCCGTTCCCGCCCCGGAGGTTGATCCGATTGGTGGCGCCGAGGGGTCCCGTCTCGCAGCAGAAGCCGTTGCCGCTCGCCGTGGTGCCGAAAGCGCAGTAGGCGTCCAGTGTGCACCAGTCGGCGGCGTCGTCCAGGACCACCGCCGCTTCAGCGTCCGAGGTGCCGCCGGATCGGTCCAGGTCGCACTCCCAGACGAATCCAGAGCGTTGACAGACGTCGATCCCCTCCCCCGCGTCACATGCGGTCGAACCGTCGATTGGGGACGTACACGCGTACGCGCTACCCCCCCCCTGCAAGTATGAGGCCAAGAAGCATGTGTTCTCCCGAGTCATTGTCGAAGCCCAGTGTGCGCGCCCCGGTCGGCGGATGTCAAGCCAACACTGAAAATTTTGCTCCTCGGTCGGAAGGGGGTCCATGCTCCAGTTCGGGGGTTGCCGACCGGCGAGGGCTACGCCGGGCGCGGGCTCCGCCCGCCCGTCCGGCCGACCTGTCGCGCGGCGGTACCAGTCGATGCACCGGAGCGCCATCCGAAGCACCCCGCCCGCGTTCGTACGGTGCACCACCGGGAGTGGAAGGTCGTCCCCCGCCGGCGGGCGGCGGAACCCGGAGACGATGCCTGTGTGCCAGGGGAGGCGATTTCCCTCGACAGCCGCTGGCGAAGATCCTACGATGAAGGTGTGAGTTCGTACCCCTCCGCGCCCCCCACCCCTCCGGCGTCCGGGCTCCCGCTTCCACCCGTGCTCCGTGAGCGGCTCGGTCGCCTGAAGGCCGAGGCGGATCTTGCGTCGTTGCGCGTCGACGTGGCGCGCAGCCGGTTCCGGGCGGAGGTGGAGGCCGCGGCCGTCGCCGCCGGCCTGAAGGGCAGCTTCGAGTTGGACCTCGACCGCGGCGTGTTCATCCCCGACCCGGAGCAGTCATGATCGTCAACGGCGACCCGAACTACTTCATCGACATCAACAACACCGGGGCAGCAGGCGTGTTCAGGGTCCGCGACGACAACGGTGCGGGCGCCAACCTCACGCGCTTTACCGTCAATACGGACGGGTCGGTGGACTTCACCGCGGGTGCGCGGTGGAGCGGCGGCCCTCGGTTGGAGAACACCCTGAACGACGTGGGTCTGCTCGAGCTCTACGGGAAGCCGTTCACCGGCACCACCAAGCGGTTCGAGGTGTCCCGGTCGTCGAGTCGGGTCACGGTCAAGGCGGTCACGTCGGGGGACGCGTTGCGGCTGGAGGCAGAGGGGTTCGAGGTCAACTCGACCCTGAGTTCGGGGGCGGTCACCTACCTCTCGTGCAAGTTGTCAGGCGCCGAGGAGGCGTCTCTGAAGCGCTTGGCCACGAACGAGATCCAGCTCGCCACCACCTTGCCTCTGGCGGTGTCCGCCGGCGGCGATCTGAGCGCCACGGCTGAGGGCGAAGTCGGCATCCGCTTCGGCACCGCCGCACCCGACGTGTTCCGCCTCTACTCCGAGGCCGAGGTCACCCCAATCCTGGAGGTGGACGACGAGAACGCCTGGTTTTGGAACCAGCCGGGCGGCTCCTCCCGGATGCGGTTCCACCCGAACGTCGCCGCGGGGGCCGAGTTCGACTCGGTGCTCACCATCGGGAACGACGAGATTCGCGGGAACCTCCAGCTCGCCAACGACAGCAGTGGGGCGAACACGCGCCCGGGCGTGTTGGTCCTCTACGCCCAGGATGGCACTCTGTGCTATCTCTTCGCCTGGTTCGACTCCGCCACCTCCACCTACCAGCTCCGGGTCCGGCGCACCAACGACCCAGCGAACACCGGGGGCGGGACGTTGATCGTCGGCGGAATCGTGACGACCTGAGTGGCCCTCCTCTTCCTTTGGGCTTGCACCGAGTACGGCCTGGAAGGGCCGTGGCCTGACGCTGCTCCGAACGCGGACCCGCCCGCGACCGACGACGCCATCGCGCATGCTCCGATTCAGCGACCGGCCCCGCTCGCCCCACCCGAGTGCCTCGCCTTGCCGACGGAGGCGGGCGCGGTCGACGTGGAGGCGGCGTGTTACCCCGACCGACCGGCCTCCACCATCAACGCCGAGGTGTCTGAGGAGATCGAAGGCTCGCGCCTCCCGTTTGCCGCGCTGGGGCCCGTTTCGGCCGAAGGTTCGGGCAGCGGCCGTGCCCTCGGTGTTGTCCGGCTCGGTGACGGCGTCTTTCGCCTGGTCGACGCGGCCTCGGGGGCAACCCGCTGGGAGCAGCCCATCGACATGACCGACGCCGCTGTGCCGGTGGTCAACTACGCCAACCTCGGCGGGCCGAACGGCGCATACCTGGTCTCCGGCGACCAGGAGCTGGTGGCGCTGGATGCCTCCACGGGGGCGCAACTCTGGCGCTCGACGTTCGGGGGGCCGCGACCCGCTGTCGCCGACCTGGACGGGGATGGGGTCGCCGAGGTCGTGGTGGGCCTGAGCGCCGAGATCCGGGTGCTCTCCGGGGCGACCGGCCGAGAGTTGGCGCGTACGACTGTGTCGGGCTCTTCTGGAGCGGCCGGGGGTCTGTCAATCATCACCCTCGCCGACATCGACCTCGATGGCGGCGTCGAGATGGTGGTCGGGAACGCGGTGTTCCACGCCGACGGTACGCCGAAGTGGCAAGTTGGAACCCCGGACGGGTTCGCTGCCGTGGCCGACTTCGACGGAGATCGCTTCGGTGAGGTGGTGAGCTCCGCGCACGCGGTCATCCGCCTGTTTGACGACGACGGGGTGATGTTGTGGGAGGTCAGCCCTGAAGTAGATTACCAAACAAGTGGTCCACCGTCCGTTGCCGATGTGGATGGTGACGGCCTCCCAGAGGTGTTTGTGTCGTTCTTGGACGCGCTCCGGGTGTTCGGGCCGGACGGCGCGCTGCGCTGGGCGGCTCCCTTGGATGAGAACACCGCGATCGCGGGCAGTTCCATCGTGGACCTGGACGGAGATGGCAGCTTGGAGGTGCTGACAGGCGACCAGACGACTTTTCGGATCTTCGACGCGAGCACCGGGCGGGTGTTGTTCCAGAGCATCGACCACCACTCGGACACGGGGGATGAGTACCCAACCCCCGTCGACCTGGACGGGGACGGGGAGATGGAGGTGCTCGTCCCCAACGGGGATGTGGAGGACCGGTCTCCCGACGCCATCGGCTTCACCATCTTCCGCTCCTCGGGCGCACCTTGGGCGCCGGGGCCGCTCACCTGGAACCAACACGCGTTCTGGCAGGGGAACGTCGACGACGAGACCGGCGTGTTCCCCGCGCACCCGGTCATGCCGTGGCTGACACACAACTCGTTCCGGGCATGGATCGCGCCGGGGGCGGCGGCGGAAGGGGCGGACGCGGTGCTGGACCTCGCGGGGACCTGCGTGGATGCCTGTGACGATGGAGTCCTCTACGTGGTGGTGCGCGTGGGGAACGCCGGCGCGGGTCGGCTGCCCTACGACCTGCCGGTGACGGCCTACGCCTGGCAGGGGGGAGTCCCGGTCGAGGTGGCCACCCTTCGGACGCAGGAGAGCGTGCCGAGCGGGCATACGACCACCGGCCTGGTCTTCGCGCTCGACCCCGCGGACCTCGTGGACGGGGTCTTGGAGCTGCGCGTGGACGAGGTGGACGCGATCGCCGAGTGTCGGGAGGACAACAACGTACTGGTGGTGACCGAAGGGCTCTGCCCTTAGGCCCGTCCCCCGGGAACCGCTGCACCCGGCCGCCGCTGTCCCTCTTCGACGGGCACGACGGCGCGATCACTGTGATACCTCGGCTCATGCATGCCGGCGGCGCGTAGGTGTTCGAAGCCTGGTCCCTCTGGATCACCCTCGGTTTCCTGGTCGCCGCCACGCTCTACGCGTCGGTCGGCCACGCCGGGGCGTCTGGCTACCTCGCGGTGATGGCGCTCGCGGGCATGGCTCCCGCCGAGATGAAGCCCATCGCGCTGGTGCTGAACATCCTCGTCTCGACCATCGGGACGGTCCTGTACGTGCGCGCGGGCTGCTTCTCCTGGCCCCTCCTCTGGCCCTTCCTGATCGGCTCGGTGCCGCTTGCCTTCGTCGGCGGCGCCCTGCCCTTGCCGCCCTACGGCTTCAAGCTGCTCGTCGCGGCGCTGCTCGTGCTCGCCGCGGTCCGCCTCGTGGTCACCCCGGCGCCGTCCACGGCCAGCCCCACGGACGCGCCGCGCCTCGGGTCGGTCGGCATCGGCGCGGTGATCGGCCTGCTCTCCGGTCTGACCGGGACGGGCGGGGGCATCTTCCTCACCCCGGTCCTCCTGTTCGCGGGGTGGGCCGACAGCCGTCGGGCGGCGGGGGTTTCGTCGGCGTTCATCTTTGCGAACTCGATCGCGGGCCTGTTGGGGAACAGCCGCGGCCTGCCGGATCTGCCGCCAGCGTTCCCGCTCTGGGCGGTGGCGGTGATGGGGGGTGGCACGCTGGGCGCGTGGTTCGGCAGCCGGCGCCTGGCGCCGCTCGTGCTGCGGCGGCTGCTCTCGCTGGTGCTGATGGTGGCCGCGGCCAAGCTCATCTTCGGGTGAGCGGCGCGCCCGCCCCCCTCGGCCCTACTCGGACCGCCTCCGACGCGGTACTTTTCCGGCCCCGGATCGACACGATGACCCAGAACCCGCTCGCCCCCGCCGCCGCTGAGACCATCCAGGCCGCGCTCGATCGCCTCGCGGAGACCTGCGCGCTGATGCCCGTGCGGCGCACCGCCCGCCTGGTGCTCCGCCCCTGGCAGGAGGCTGATCGCGGGCCGTTCGCGGCCATCAACGCGGACCCCGAGGTGATGCAGCATTTCCCGGCGCCGCTGGACCAGCTCGAGTCGGACCGCATGATCGATCGCCTGCGCGTGGACGCCGCCCGGCGCGGGTTCGGCATGTTCGCCGTCTCCGATCGGGTCACCAAGGAGCTGGTCGGCATGGTGGGCCTCGCCGTGCCGCGGTGGGAGGCCCCGTTCCTCCCCGCGGTGGAGATCGGCTGGCGGCTCGCGCGGCCCTTCTGGGGGCAGGGGCTCGCCGAGGAAGCGGCGCGGGACGTGCTCACCTGGGCCTTCGAGGTCCTCCGGCTGCCCCGGGTCGTGGCGTTCACCGCGCCGGCCAACACCCGCTCGTGGGCGCTGATGGAGCGCCTGGGCATGTCCCGGGCGGGCACCTTCGACCACCCGTCCATCGCCGAGGGGCACCCCCTCCGCCCGCACCTGCTCTACGTGATCGACGCACCGGTCCGCGCCCCGGTGGTCGTGGCGCCGGAGCCGGTCACCCCGCCCGCGCCTCCCCCGGTGGCCGCGCTGCCGCGGGTGTGGATCGACGGGGATGGCGCGCCCCGCCCGATCAAGGACATCGTGTGGAAGGCGGTCGAGCGCGGGGCCATCGAGGTCACCATCGTCGCGAACCGGGCCCTGGCCGTGCCCCGCCACAAGAACATCCACACCGTGGTCGTCGCGCGCGGCCTCGACGTCGCGGACGACTGGCTGGTCGCGCATGCCGGGGTGGGCGAGCTGGTGATCACCTCCGACATCCCGCTCGCCGCCGAGCTGGTGCCCAAGGGGGTGGACGTGGTCAGCCCCCGCGGCGAGTGGTTCACGCCCTCCAACATCGGGGAGAAGCTGAGCATCCGCGACTTCTACACCGAGGCGCGGGCGTCGGGGATGATCGAGGGGGGCGGGCCGGCGGCCTTCGACGAGCGCGCCAAACGCGCCTTCGCCAACGGGCTGGATGGCTGGATCACGGCGCGGAAGAAGGGGTGATCTGGACGGTCGTATCGGGCGACGGACTACGACCACGCACGTTCTGGCGGTCGCTGACGCCGGCGACTACAATCCCATGATGGAACCGTCCTTCGACAACATGAGTCCTGCCGAGAGGGTGCTCTATGTGCAGGATCTATGGGACCGCATCGCGGCCGAGCCCGACGGCGTCCCGCTTAGTGAGGCGCAGCGCCTGGAGCTCCGACGTCGGGTCGAGGAGCATCGGGCCGACCCCGGCTCGGCCGTCCCGTGGGAGCAGGTTCTCGCTCGGGCCCGCGCCCGTTGAGCCTGCCAGTCGTCTTCCGCCCGCAGGCCGAGGCGGAGTTCGAAGAGGCGCAGAGCTGGTACGAAGGGTGCGCCCGTGGTCTCGGGCAGGAATTCGTGACCTGCGTTCAGGCGACGATCGAGGCGGTCCGTCGCAACCCTGACCAGTTCCGGCGGGTAGATGGCGACGTGCGGCGCGCCGTCGTCCGGCGTTTTCCCTACGTGATCCTCTACCTCGCAGACCCCGAGTCCGTCGCGATCGTCGCGGTCTTTCACACGTCGCGCGACCCGGCTGTCTGGCGGATGCGGGGTCGATAGCTCCCGACGCAAGAGACGAAGAAGGACCATTGAAGTTTTGCACCTCGATGGGGCTCCACGTTGATGGTTGGGTCACGGACGCCCCAGCCGCGCCGTCGCCTCCGCGGCCTGCTTCGCCACCATGTGGTCGCCCTTGACCTCGGCGAGGTGCACGGTCTCGGCCCAGACGATGCGGGCCTCGTCGAGCTGGCCCGTCGCCTCCAGGCACGCGCCCACGCCCGCGCGCGCCGCCGAATAGCCCGGATCTGCGGCGATTGCGGCCCGGAACACCGGGAGGGCATCCGCGAACCGGCCCGCTTTTACGTACTCGGTGCCGAGCAGGAACGCGGTGAGGGCGTCCTCGGGTTCGTCGGCGTGCATCTCCTCGAGGTCGGCGATGCGTTCGGCGGTGTCGGGGTCCATGGGCGCTCCGGGTCAGTTTGCGGGAGGGGAGGGATCGCCGGCGACCGGCGCACAGGCGAGGGCGCGTTCGACCCACGCCGGGTCGGGGGTGGGGGTCGGCGGCGCGGCGAACTTCGTGGGATTCAGCCGCGCGAGCGTGCCCACCCACACCCATTCGCCGGCCGCGGAGCGCCGCCAGGTGTAGGGGACGTCGACGGTGGCCCAGTCCGAGGCGCAGGCCTCGGTGGGGTCGGGCATACACACCGGCGCGGCGGCGCAGACCGGCTCGGCCGCGTAGACCTTCAGGTCCTCGGCGGCCGGCCCGATCGCGAGGGCGCGCCACCGGACCTGCACCAGCTTGCCCTTCGAGTAGGTTCCCGGGGCGATCTGGTCGTCGCCGATGCGGTAGAGCACGGCCTCGCCGCCACAGCCGGCGCACCAGCGCAGCAGCACGTCGTCCGGCGCCAGGGCCGCGCGCAGGCGCCCCGCCGCCGCCGGGGGGATGTCCCAGAAGGTGTCGGCCAGGGCGGCGGTGACGAGCAGGAACATGGTCGGAGGCTCCGCGGCAGGTAGCGGCTAACGTACCGAGGCAGCCCGGGTGCTACACTTCACGCGCCATGCGCCTCGCCCTTGCCCTGTTGCTGCCCCTCGCCGGGTGTGCGCCCGATCCGAAGCCCGAGGAGGAGACGCCCACGCTCCGGGGCGACGCCCCCGCGGTCGTGTCCGCGGGGCCCGTCCTCAAACGGCTGACGCTCGACCAGTACACGAACACCGTGCACGACCTCTTCGGCGACGAGATCGTGGTGTCCGACCGATTCGAGCCCGACGCCACGGCCGAGGGCCTGCTCCAGGTCGGCGCTGGCGTCTACGCGCTCTCGTCCTACGGCGTGGAGCGCTACGAAGACGCGGCCTACTCGATCGCCGACCAGGCCCTCGCCGACGACGCGGTCCGCGTCCGCCTCGTCCCCTGCGTGGCCGCCGCCGCACAGGATGACACCTGCACGCGCGCGGTCCTCGACCCGCTCGGCCGGCGGGCGTGGCGGCGCCCCCTCACCCCGGAGGAGTCCGACCGCCTCGTCGCGCTCACCGGATTGGCCGGGAGCACCCTCGGCGACTTCGACCAGGGGCTCGCCTTCGGGATCGCCGCCCTGCTCCAGTCGCCCAACTTCGTCTACCGGGTCGAGCTCGGGGAGGACGACCCCGACGCGCCCGGCAGCCGCCGCTACACCAACCACGAGATGGCCACCCGCCTCTCCTACTTCTTGTGGAACACCACCCCCGACGACGCCCTGCTCACCGCGGCGGACGCCGGAGAGCTCACCACCGACGTGGGTCTGGCGGCAGCGCTCGACCGCCTCCTCGAAGATCCCCGCGCCGACGAGGGCGTGCGCGCCTTCTTCTCGGACATGCTCACCCTCTACGCGCTCGACGACCTCAACAAGGACCCGTCGGTGTTCGTCCACATGAGCGTGGACGTCGGGCCGGCCGCGCGGGAGGAGACCCTCCAGACCCTCTCCTGGCTCGTGGAAGAGGATGGCGACTACCGCGACCTCTACACCACGCGCACCACCTTCATCGACCGCAAGCTCGCCGCCATCTACGCGGTACCGGCGCCCTCCCCCGATGGCTTCGGCCAGACCGAGCTCCCCGACGATGGCCGGCGCCGCGGCCTGCTCGGTCAGGTCAGCTTTCTGGCCCTCCAGTCCCACCCGGCGAACACCTCGGTCACCCGCCGGGGTCTGTTCGTCCGCGAAGTCCTGCTCTGCCAGTCGCTGCCGTCCCCGCCCGCCGGCCTCAACACCTCCATCCCCGAGGCCTCCGAGGAGGCGCCCACGATGCGGGACCGGGTCGAGCAGCACCTCGCCGACCCGAGCTGCGCCGCCTGTCACAGCTCGATGGACCCGATCGGGCTCGGCCTCGAGAACTTCGACGGCCTCGGCGGGTGGCGCGACACCGAGAACGGCGTCACCATCGACGCCTCCGGCGATCTGGACGGCGTCCCCTACGCGGGCGCCTGGGACCTCGGCCAGGCGCTCCACGACCACCCCAACACCGGCCCCTGCCTCGCGCGCACGCTCTTCCAGTACGCCGGAGGCCGCCTCGTCGGCGCCGGAGAGACGGAGCTGCTCGACTGGCATGCCGCCGGCTTCGCCGAGTCCGGCTACTCGGTGAAGTTCCTGCTCCGGGATCTCGTCACCAGCCCCGGGTTCCGTCGGGTCGGGGAGGCCGAATGAAGCCCCGTTGGATCCCGCTTCGAGATCAGGCGCTCCGCGCGCCCCTCTCCCGTCGCACCGTGCTCCGTGGCCTGTTTCGGGGCGCGGGTGTCTTCCTGGCGCTCCCCACGCTCGAGGCGATGCTCAACGGCAATGGCAACGCCTACGCCTGCGGTGGGGCGATCCCGCGGCGCTTCGGCCTGTTCTTCTGGGGCAACGGAAACCTGCCCTTCAATTGGACCCCCACCGGCGACGGCGCGGATTGGACGCTCTCGGAGCAGCTCCAGCCCCTCGCCGCGGTGAAGGACCAGATCACCGTGGTGTCCGGGTACTCGGTGAAGCTCGTGAACGCCTACCCCCACAGCAGCGGCGCCGCGGGAATCCTGTCGGCGGCGCCCATCGTGGAGGTCGGCACCGACGAGACCTTCTCGGCGCCCTCCATCGACCAGGTCATCGCCGCGGAGATCGGCAACGACACGCTGTACCGGTCGATCCAGACCGGAGCGACCTCGATGACGGGCCTGTCCTACAACGGCCCTTCCTCCATCAACCCGCCCGAGACCGACCCCTACGCCCTCTACCAACGCCTGTTCGGGGACACCTTCCGCGAGCCTGGCGAAGAAGGCCTGGTCGATCCCAAGCTGGCGCTGCGCCGGTCGGTGCTGGACTCGGTCATGTCGGACATATCGGCGTTGGAGAAACGGGTGAGCGCCTCCGATCGCATTCGGCTCGACCAGCACCTCACCGGGATCCGCGAGCTGGAAGAGCGCCTCTCCCAACTCGAGGCCGACCCGCCCAACCTCGAGGCGTGCAGCCGGCCCGCCGAGCCGCTCGCTTCGTACCCCGACGTCGACGGTCGCCCGCAGATCTCGGCGCGCAACCGGGCCATGGTGGACATGCTGGCCATGACCCTGGCCTGTGACCAGACGCGGGTGTTCGCGCACTACCTCACCGAGCCGGTCAGCGACTGGCTGTTCCCCGACGCCATCGCGGGGAGTCACCAGCTCACCCACGACGAGAACGACCCCCAGCCGCAGGTCAACGCCAACACCATCACCTGCGTGACCGAGTTCGCTTACCTGGTCGAGGCCTTCCGCAACGTACCGGAGGCGGACGGCACGCTGCTCGACAACTGCGCCATCTTCGGGGGCTCCGAGGTCTCCGAGGGGCGTACCCACTCGCTCGATGAGATGCCCATCGTGATCGCGGGCGCGGCCTGCGGCGCGCTCAAGACCGGGCTGCACCACCGGTCCTACACCCAGGACAACGCGAGCAAGGTGCTGCTCACCCTGATCCGTTCGATGGACATCCCGATGGCCGAGTACGGCGTCGAGGAGGCCCACGTGACCGACTCCATCTCCGAGATCGAGGCTTAGGATGCTGTCCCTGCTGCTCGCCTGCGCCGAACCGGACTCCGATGTCGACGATGCCGTCTCCTGTAGCTCGGGCACCGAGTACGTCGGGATCGTGTCGGCGCTGACCTTCGCGCGCCCCGAGGGCACGCTCAGCAACGGCTTCGATCTCGACGATGCGATCACCAGCGCGGGGGGCTCCACCGGCTGCGGCGTGGCCGACTACACCTCGCCCCGGGGGGTGCGGGGCGTGGACAACGGCTTCGGGCTCCTCGTGCCCGCGTTGGAGATGACCGAGGCGGCCGCGGTGGAGGGCCTCGTGCAGGACTCGATCAACTCGGGCGCGCTGCTCATCGCCTTCTCGCTGACGGGCGTGGACGACCCCGTGAACGATTCGTGCGTGGAGTTCACCGTCCTGCGCGCCGAGGGGAGCCCACTGCTCGGTACCGACGGGACCTTGGAGTGGCACCAGACCATGGCGCGTGATCCGGACGTTCTGCCCGCCACCGTGGCCGGAGCCCAGATCGTCGACGGGTACCTGGAGGCACGGCCGCTGGTCATGGACCTGCCGATCTCGGTGCTCAACGTGGACCTGATCTTCCACATCGAGTCGGCGGTGTTCGGCGTGACGCTCCAGCCGGACGGCAGCTTCCAAGGCAGCTTCGCGGGCGGCGTGGATCGTCAGACGCTGGTGGACCTCGGCTACGACGAGGGGGTGGACGCGGCGTTGGGTCCGCTGCTCGAGGGCTTCCTGGCCTACTCCTCCGATCTCGACCCCGACGGCGACGGCTACTGCGAGCAGATCGCGATCACCTTCGACTTCACCGCGATCCCCGCGTTCCTCTTCGAGGAATAGCCCCTGCGGGGGGGATCCACGGGGCGCGGTGGGGGGATAGGACCGGGCATGACGTTGTTGTTCCTGGTCGCGTGCATCAAGGACCCTCCTCCTTTCGAAACCCCCCTCGGGGCGCTGGTGCCGCCTGACTACTTCGGGGTGGACGTCGAGGGCCTCACCGACGGTGACACCCCGCTCCCGGGCGCCGAGGCCGGCGCCATACGCCTCGCGGACCCGAGCCTGTCCCTGGCGGGCGCCTACGACGCCGAGGCCGGGGCCGACGCTTCGGGCTTCGCCGAGGTGGCCGGGTACGGGGGGGCGGTGCTCGGGGTGCTGGGGCCCACCGCCGACGGTGACCTGGACGCCTGGGTCGACGCCGCCGCAGCCCTGATCGACGCCGTGCCCGAGGTGGATGCCTGGGAGATCTGGAGTGCGCCGAACCTCGATGGTCTCGACGCCACCGAGGCGGCCGATCTCGCGTGCGGGTTGGCCGGGGTGGTGGATCCGGCGCTGCTGGTGTCTCCGTCTCCGAGCTGGGACAGCGGCGCGCAGGAAGATCCCGACGGCTGGTTCGACACCTTCCTCGCGGCCGGGGGCGGGGACTGCGTGGGGGCGTTCGCGGTGCGGATCGACGGGGCGGGCTCTCCCGAGTCCATCCCCGATCTGGTGGACCTCACCCGGGATCAGCTCAAGGACGCCGGCTACGTCGACCGCCCCATCTGGAACACCGGAGGCCCCCTGGACCCGGGGAGCGCCGACAGCGCCGGCTTCGTGGCCCGCTGGCTCCTGCTCCAGTGGCCCCACGGCATGGACCGCGCCTACGTCCACAGTTGGGGCGGGAGCGACGTCACCCTGGTGGAGGCCAACAACCCGACGCCCGCCGGGGACGCGATGGCGACCCTCGGCGCGTGGGTGACGGGGCTTGACCTCTCCGGTTGTGTCGTGGACGGCACCACCTGGACCTGCACCGTGCGTGACGAAGTCACCCGCAGCCTGATCGTGTGGGACGTCTCCGGCGCCGGAGAGATCGGCGTCCCGGAGGACGTGAACACGGTGCGGTACCTCGACGGCGGGTCGGAGGCCGCGGGCGCGACGGTGGCGCTCACCGACGTGCCCCTGCTGCTGGACGGCGGCACGGGCGGCTGACGCCCCCGTTCAGCGCCAGTCCCAGAAGCCCCCGCCCCCCGCGGGGGTCGTGCGCGCCCGACGCTGAATGCGCGGCCACACCGACGCCGCGCTCCACCCGGTCAGGGCCGAGACGTTGCTGACCTCGCGGTCCTGGCGCCGCGCCAGCTCACCCTCGTAGGACTGTCCGGCCGAGCAGCTGGTGTCCCCGTCGAAGGGGTGGTTGATCTTGTAGATGGCCTGCCACGGGGTGGTGTCCCCGGTCTCCTGGAACACGAGATCTTCGGGGAAGTGGGCCAGGTCGTAGCGGACGTGCAGCCGGGTGAGGAACGCGGGCGTGCCCCCGCTGTTGCCGTTGGGGTCGATCCAATTTGCGCCCAGGGCGGCCAGATCCGAGGCGGGGACGGGATCGGAGGAGCAGGGGTCACAGTTCATGGTGAGCGGCCACGCGTACTCGGTGAACACCGTCTCGTAGCGGTTCACGGCCACCTGGTTGGCGAACATCGAGGTGTAGAAGGTGCCGAAGTCGGTCTTCACGAACGCGGGCACCTCGTGCCCGCTGGGGAGCTTGATGGTGCGGTAGTTGGTGGTCTCGACGCGCCCGCTGGGGGTGATCGCGTAGACGAGCAGGTCCTGAGGGCCGTCGGCGTTCACCATGCCGAGCCGGAGGGGGAGCATGAATTTCGGGGAGTTGTAGGAGATCTGGATCGGGCGGAGGAACTCACTCCCCGAACGACGCGCCTCGCCGAGGTTCACCTTGGCCACGAAGAAGTGCATGTTCTGCCGGATGTAACTTTGGAGGATGGGCCCGGCGCCCGGGGGGATGCGGTACCCCTCGCGCTGGAGCCAGGTCTCCAAGCCCGAAGAGTATTCGGCCGACAGGATTTGGATGTCGTATTCTCCCACCGTGTACGTGGCCTCGACGCGCACCCCGAGGTCCTTCTCCTCGGCGCGCCCCGCCGGCGCCGCCGCCGACATGCTGTCGGCCACCATGCCCGCCCGGGTGGAGCTCTTCTGGGCGTACTCGCGTTGTGGCTCCGGGCAGGGGTCGGGGTCGAAGTACTCGGTCAAGCGGGGTGCCGAGTAGGCGTCGAGCTTGTCGATGAGCGTCATGCTGCCGACCTGGACCTGGTCCTTCCGAATCGCGACCGGGACCGGGATGACGATCGCGAACTCGGAGAGCGCGCCGCGGTAGTCGTTGGCCATCGTCATGCTGGTGTAGTTGTCCTTGCGGACCAACACCACCTCGCTGGCCTCGTTGAAGAGCGCCGAGTCGGCCTGGGCCACGTAGAAGCCGCAGAAGGCGGTGGCCAGGCCGGGGGCCAGGGCGAGGGCGGTGAGCGCGATGGTGAGCGGGCGGTTGAGGGGAGCGGGGTTCATGCGGGACTCCAAGTGGACGGCGTGCTGGGGACGGGGGTGGGCCACGCGTCCCGACCGGCTTTCCAGACCCGGTCCAGGACCGGCGTGAGGGGTGCCAGGAAATACAGGGACCAGATGAGCCCGTTGGTGTGGAACCAGCGGTATTGGATGAGCCAGGCCAACCCGGCGACCAGGGCGGCCTGGAGGAAACGGGCCCCCCGGGCATCCGCCGAGGTGCGCGGGTCGCTGATCATGAAGAAGGTGAACAGGAGGAAGGCGCCGCTCTGGAGCCGGTGGAGCGGGATGGTCATCGGTTCCCCGACCCAGAGCGAGCGCCCGAAGATCAAGCAGAGGAAGCAGGCGAGGAAGGCGTAGGTGATGTCGCTGCGCTCGGCGCGGTTGACCACCATCCCGCCCGCGCAGGCGAACGCGAACGCCGCCACCGTCGCGCTTCCCCACTGTCCCGGCGACACCCACGCGTGGTCCGACAGCAACAGCATCGTCGCCACGCCGAAGTTGGTCGGGTTCCACACGTGCTTGCCGTTCACGCGCAGCACGAACTTGCTCGCGACGGTCAGGACCGCGCCGACCCCGGCCACCCAGAGTTGGTCGGTGCGGAGCAGGAGGCACAAGGACAGGCCCGAGATCAGCGCGCTGGCCGCCTCGAAGCGGGGGAGCTTCCAGAGCCGACTACACACCCACTGGGTGCCGAGCGTACCCCCGAGGCTGACGGCGATCTGGGGCAGGCCGATGTCGAAGGCGAGGAAGAGCCAGCCGTAAGCGAGCAGCGTGCCGAGGCAGGCGATCTGGTAGCGGCGGGGGTCGACGATTGGCACCGGGCACCCTGGGTCGACCAGGGAACGCCAGCGGGCGCTCCGGTCTTACAGGCGGTGTTCGGCTCGGGCGCCTACCAGGACTCGTTGTTGTGGGTCTCGCCGTGGCAGGTGCCGGTGCAGCGGCCGCCCGACCAGGTGATGCCGCTCGGCATGGCGACGTCCTTCTCGCCGTCCACGTGGTTGGCGACGTTCGAGATGGTGGTGTTTCCCGAGATGGTGGCGCTGTGACAGTCGACGCAGTTGGCCTCACCCTCGTGCTTTTCGTGCTCCCCGGAGAGGCCCCGCCACTCGTTGGAGGCGGCACCGTGGCAGCCGTCGCAGCCGTAGGTGGTCCCCGTCCGCGCCGCGGTGGTGTTGACGCTGGTGCTGCTCTGGCCGTTGGAGTGGCAGTACAGGTTGGTGCAGCTCCCCGATCCGCCGTAGGTGCCCGCGCGAGAGAGGCCCGCCGCGAAGTCGAGCTCGGCGACGCAGCCGGTCGTGTCTCCGACCAGGAAGTGGCCCGGCGAGAGGACGTCGGTGGGGCGGGTGTGGCACTGGGTGCAGTCGTCCCAGGCGATGTGGTTGTTCTCTTCGACGTGAGAGGTGTGTTCGGGGAAGAGCGCGGAGGCCGACCCGAGGAAGTTCGATGGCGGGGCCCCGGTGGTGTTGTCGGTCCCACCGTGGCAGTAGACGCAGTCGGTGCGCCAGCCGGAGGCGTGGCAACTGTCGCAGCTCACCCCGGAGGTGCCGCCGCTCAGGTCGTCGCCGTGGCACTCGGTGCAGGTCTCGGTCTGGCAGGTCGCCTCGGGGCCGTGGACCGCCGGGTCGTCGAAGCCGGGCGGGTGGTGACCGCCGGTGGTGCTGGTGTCCACCGTTCCGTTACACTCGGACGTGGCGCCGGCGTCGATCCAGTCCTTCACGATGGTGAGCTTGGCCGCGGAGAGCATGCCGGCGGTGGGCATGAACCCGCCCTGCGCCGAGGTCTGCGTGCCCGACATCTTGGCGTAGAGGAGAGACGTCGCTGAGCTGCCCGGGACGACCAGGACCGCCGGGCCGTAGGTCGGCGAGGTCACGTTCACGATGGCGGCGTGGGGGTATTGTGGTTAGTGGCATTGCAGCGTATTTTAAACCTGAAGATATTATCGGACAAAAAG
>JAYVAS010000458.1:0-6003 GCA_043750895.1 Pseudomonadota bacterium | reverse complement strand
CCGCGCCCACGCACCTGCTGCGCGACCCTCACCTCACCATGACCTGGCTCAACGTCGTGGCCACCGGGAAGAAGCTGGGTGGGGGGCGCCCCTACTCCCACTCCACCTCGGGCGACGCGTAGTACCCCACGCCCAACGCCGAGAGTCGCTCGCCGTGTGCGCCGAGTCGGCCCCGGAAGTCTTCCCAGTCGCGCCCCTCCTCGGCGGTCCAGCCGACCTCGGCGATCGCCACCAGTCGCGGCCAGACCATGAAGTCGAGCTTGGTGTTGCTGTTGATGAGTTCGGTCCACAGCGCCGCCTCGACGCCGGCCACGTCCGCCTCCTCCACGCCGGAGATCACCGGGTCCCAATCGTAGGCGTCTTCGACGCCGACCGGGCCCGCCCAGGTCTGGCCGAACACCGCGTCGGTGTCGTGCACCATGTCCAGGTAGGTGTGCTCGGCGGGAGACGCGATCATCGCGCCCCCCTGCTCCACCGACGCCACCGTCCGGCTGTCGGCGAACCAGAGTTGGTTCAGGAACGGCGGCGCCAGCTCGACGTCGCCGATCTCGTCCCACCCCACCATCGTCTTGCCGGCGTCCCCGACGACCTCCTGGAGCCAGGGCACGAAGACGGCGTAGTCGTCCGGGTCGGTGTCGATCGCCTCGTCGGCGCCGACGTGCACCCACGGACCGGGGGTGATCGCCGTCACCTCACCCCAGACGTCCTCCACGAAGTCCCAGGTGGCCTCCCCGTCCAGCCAGAGCGGGGTCGAGATCACCCCGGCGCCGGTGTAGAGGTCGAGGGGGACGCCGTCCTCGTTGAGCTCGCCGTAGGACGCCAGGGCGGCGTGGGAGTGCCCGGGGAAGTCGATCTCGGGGACGACGACCACGTGGCGGGCCGCCGCGTAGGCCACGAGCTCCGCGTAGTCGTCCTGGGTGTAGAAGCCGCCCTCGCCGCCGCCCACCTCGGTGGAGCCGCCGATCTCGGTGAGGAGCGGCCAGGACGTGATTTCGATGCGCCAGCCCTGGTCGTCGGTGAGGTGCAGGTGCAGGCGGTTGAGCTTGTGCAGCGCCATGAGATCGATCTGGCGCTGGACCGCCGCCACGTCGAAGAAGTGCCGGGCCACGTCGAGCATGAAGCCGCGCCAGGCGAAGCGGGGGGCGTCGTCGATGTGGACCCCGGGGATCTCCCACGGGCCGCTGAGCGGCGTGTCGTAGAACACCGTGGACGGGAAGAGCTGCCGAGCCGTCTGGGTGCCGTAGTAGACCCCCGCCGCGTCCGCCGCCTCGATGCGCACGCAGGTGTCGTCGACGTCGACGCGGTAGCCCTCGGCAGGGAGGTCGAGGGTGGCGTCCACCACCAGGACCACGTCGCCGTCCTCCCCTTCGGTGACCGGCAACTCGAAGCCGGTGGCGGGCCGCAGCGCCGCGGCGAGCAGCTCCGCCTCGGCCTCGCCGCCCCCCGACCAGGTGACGGTGCTGCTGGCGTCCAACGTGAACCGGCCGTCCGTGGCCTGGACCACCTCGGGGAGGGGGAGCAGCGCGGGAATGGCGAGCGCATCGGGCGCATCGGGGGTGTCAGACGAGGAGCAGGCGAGGACCAGGAGGACGTACATGCAGGGTTCCGTGCCCCTTCGCCGGCGCGGGGTGCGCGAGGGATCTAATCACCGGTCCGAAGCGGAGCGTCGGAGGGGGTCGGTGACCGACCCGTCGGTGGCGTCACCCGCCGCTGGAGATCAGGCGCGCGATCTCCAACGACAGCTCGGCGATCCCGAACGGCTTGCCGAGAAACCCGACGTTTCCGAGGGCGAAGAGCGAATCGTCGAGCCGTCCGCGGTCGTAGCCGGTGCAGAGGATCACCCGCACGTCGGGATCCATCGCGATGAGTTGCCGGAGGACCTCAGCCCCGTCCATGCCTGGCATCACCAGGTCCAGCAGGACGAACGCGAAGTCCTCCGTTCGGCTCGAGAAACGCGCCAGCGCCTCGGGTCCGTCCTGGGCAAGCTCCGCGGTGTAGCCGAGGTGCTCCAGGATCTGCCCGAATGCCTCCCGTCCCCATCGGTCGTCGTCCACGATCAGCACCGTGCCGCGTCGGACCGTGGCAACCTCGACCGGGTCGTCGGTGGCGGGGTGGGTCCGGGCGGAGGGGGCGACGACGTCGGCGCGCGCCCGCGCGGGGATGTGCACCGAGACGGTGGTTCCGGCGCCGGCCTTGCTTCGGATCGTCAGGGTGCCCTGATGCAGGCGCACGACGCCGTACGCCATCGACAACCCGAGGCCGACCCCCTCGCCGAGCGGCTTGGTGCTGAAGAACGGCTCGGTGGCGCGAAGGCGGGTGGCATCCGACATGCCCTCGCCGGTGTCGCTCACGTCGATCCGGACATACCTGCCGGGGACGGGGATTTCGGGGTCGAAGGTGCCCTCCGGGACATCTTCGAGGCGAGCTCGTACGGTGAGCTCACCCCCCTCGCGCATCGCGTCGAGACCATTGACACACAGGTGCATCAGCGCGTGCTCGAGTTGGACGTGTCCACCGTCGATGTCCGGCGTGTCGGGCGCGACATCCGTCCGAAAGGCAACCCCGACCGGAATCGAGGTGCGGATCTGGGACGCCACCGACGCGATGAGATCCGCGACTCCCACGCGCTCCTTTCGGTACACTCCCTTCCCGGCGAAGCCGAGCAGGTCGGCCACGATGAGGCCCCCGCGGCGGGCGGAGGCGGCCACGGTCGCGAACGCACTCCGAACGAGGGGGTCGACCCCTGGGCGCACCTCCTGAACCGACGCCGTGCCGAGGATCGAGGCGAGGACGTTGTTGATCTCGTGAGCGACGCCTCCGGCCACGCGCCCCAGGCTCTCGTAGCGGCCAGTGTCCTCCAGGTGGCGTTGCATGCGCACCTGGGCGGTGACGTCGGTCGCGCACGCCAGGGACCCGGCCACGCTCCCGGCCTCGTCCCTGAGGGGGTCGATCCGCACGTCGAACACCCGGCCGTCCCAGTCACTCGCGAAGCGCGCCGGCGTTCCGGCCAGGGCGCGGTGGTGGGCGTGAATCGCCTCCGCCTGCCCGTGGCCGTCGGCGAAGACCGTGGTCAGGCGGGTGCCGACCGCCTGTTGGACGGGATGGAGGCGTCCTACGCTCCCGCCGCGGGCGGAGGTGAGGCGGAGATCGAGGTCGGTGGTCCAGGTGAAGACCGGGATCTGGTCGAGGAGGAGGCGCAGCTCGGTCTCGCGCACCGCCAGTGCCACCTCGGCGTCGTGCCGGGCCGACACGTCGTGGATCGAGACCAGGAGCGAGGGCCTCTCGCGGTGCAGGAAGGGGGCGGCGGTCACCTCGGTGTAGACGATCCGACCGTCGAGGCGGTGGAGGGGCTCGACGTCGAGCGGAGCGGGCCCGGTTTGCCCGAGGATCTGCTCCCGCACCCGCTTCAGATAGGGGCCGGCGACGAGGTCGGTGAGGAGCCGCCCGTGGAGGTCCTCGGGACCAGCGCCGCCGCACAGGGTGACCGCGGCGGCGTTGGCGTAGGCGATGCGCCCGTCGACGACGGCGATCAAGGCGCTCGGGGCGCGGCCGACCAACGAGCGGAGGTAGTGCTCGCTCTCCATCAGCTCCGCCTCGGCGACGTCGGCGCGGACGACCGCGGCCTGCTCGTCTCGCTGCGGACCGGCCAGGGGAGCGAGGCAGGCGTCCACGAGGCGCCGGGCCGTGTCTACCTCCGCGGGGAGCCACTGCCGCGGGTGGAAGTCGATCAGTATCAGCACACCGAACCGCGGACCGGTCCCAACCTGGAGCGGCAGCGCCACGACGGCCCGGATGCCGAGGTGCTGAACATCCCAGGTGTCCGCGATCGGGTGTTCGTGCACGGCGTCGACGACCAGGGTGTCGCCGTCCCCGAGCACCTGGGCGGAGATCGTCCGGGTCCCCTCCGGGATCGGCCCGAACGGGGCCGTCAGCCCCTCGGCCGCCTGAATCCGGATGCCGGCCCCCACCCCGGTGGCGAGCGAGACCACGGCGGCGGGTACGCCGAGGACGCTGACGGCGAGCCGGGGGAGGAGAGCGAAGGCGTCGATGCGCGCCCGCTCGAGGATGTCCGTTTCCCGAAGGACTCCGGCACGCGCGGCCGTCAACGCAGCGCCGAGGTCGCCGGAGGTGCTCACGGCGCGGACTCGACCGGTGAGGGGAGGGGGGCCCCGAAGGTGACGCCTTCGGCGTCGATCGTGTACTCGTGCTGCTCGTGGGAGTGGCTGCTGCCCCGCATCTTCACCACCTCGATCACGCTTCGCACCTGACCGTCCACCCGGACGTGCCGCTGCACGAGCAGGTCATCGGCGATGAAGGACACCTCGGGGGGCGTGGACCGTCCGTCCAGGGGGTTGTCCGGAGTCTGCAGGGTGAGCAGCACCGTGACCGCGCGGCCCCCGATGGCCGAGACCACTCGGTAGAGCGACTCGCGGAAGTCGGCCCGGAAGGTCGGCGCGAGCGCGACCTCGAAGCCCGACAAGGAGTCGATGACGACCCGCGTCGCGCCCGTCTCGTCTATCGCGGCGCGGATCTCGTCGAGGACCTCGTCCGGGGAGAGGTCCAGCGGCCGCAGGTACAGGACCCGCAGCTTCCGGGCCGCCTCCAGGGCGGGGACGTCCAGACCGAGTGCCTTGGCCCGCCGGTTGAAGTTCGCGGGCTTCTCCTCGAACACGACGACCACCGCGGCCTCCCCGCTTGCGCAGCCGGCCGCCGCGAACCGCGCCGCGAAGGTGGTCTTTCCGGTGCCGGTGGCACCGGAGAGGATCGCGGTGTCGCCCTCGGGGAGCCCACCCCCGAGCATCTCGTCGAGCCCGACCACGCCGGTGGAGAGACGTCGGGGGGGGTGGGTGTGGGGCGGTCCCGCCGGGAAGCGCACGAGGGTGCGCGGGAAGACCTGGATGCCGTCCCGGGTGATGCGCATCGTGTGCAGGCCGGGGATCGCGGGCATGCCCCGCATCTTCACCACCTGCATCTTGCGGACGACCGAGTTGCCGTCGACCGCCTGAGTCATCCAGAACGTGCCGTCTGCCACGGTGAAGACCGGATTCCGAAGCTCGCCCGGCAGGTATTCGCCGATCAGGAAGGACGTGACCTCCCAACTCGTGAGGGTGACGGCGAGGCGCTGGACGAAGCGCTCCAGTTCGGCGGCTCCCGAGGTGGAGAGTCCGCTCACCACGGTGCGGAAGGAATCGACGACGACGACGCGCGGGGCGAAGGCGCGCATCTCGCTCACGATCCGATCGAACACCGCGTCGAGGTCCCCGGCGAGCACCTCCTCTCCCAGGTTCACGATCCGGATCTCGGAGCCCACCCGTTCCGGATCGAAGAACGACATCTGCTGCTGATATCGGAGCAGCTTGATGGTCGGTTCGCCGAGAACGGTGAAGTAGAGCGCCGGATGCTCCGCCGTCGCGTTGGCGAACGCGATCTGTTGGGCGAGGGTGGTCTTCCCGGCGCCGGGTTCGCCGGCGATGACGTTGAACGACAGCTCCGGAATTCCGCCGCCGAGCACCATATCCAGGCCGCGCACGCCCGATGGAAGGGTCGCGATGTTCACGGGACGGATCATTTGGATTCCTTGTTCGCGTCCGCCGCGGGGGCGCCGGTGGTATCCCACCCTTCGAGGAGCAACTGTCGGGCGAGGGCGTCGCCCACGAACCGGGAGAACAGCTCGGCGAGGGCCTCGACGATCAGCTGGCCGCCTTCGACGGCGTCCCATCCGGCGCCGGACGCGGCGACGAGGTCATGGGGACCCTGAGCGGCCGTTGGGCGCCAGCTGAGCTCCGGGAGGTTCGGATTCCGCAGTTTGGCCAGCAGACATGCACGCTCGACCAACGAATCGAACGCGTCGGGACCCACCCAGCGCCCGAGGGTGTCGCGCAGGGTGCGTAGTGCCAGCCGAACTGCGGCGTCCGGGGAGGCTTCGGGGCCCGCGCGCACGGCAGCGGCGTCGAGTACCAGTCGCGCAACTTCCTGAGGTGTGAGGGCTGGGCGGATCATCAG
>JAYVAS010000457.1:0-13099 GCA_043750895.1 Pseudomonadota bacterium | reverse complement strand
ATGACCCTCGTCCAGCTCTTCGCCTGGATGACCGAGATGATCATCTTCCGGGTGAACCAGGTCCCGGACAAGACCTACATCCATTTCCTCAACTTCATCGGGGAAGAACGGAAGCCGGCTCGGCCGGCCGTGGCGCCGGTCACCTTCACCACCAAGACCGACCGCCCGGTGGACATCCCCGCCTTCACCCGCTGCGCCACGCGCCAGCGCGAAGACAGCACCGCCGCCGACTACATCACGGTGGAGCCGATCACCGTCCACGAGTGCACCATCGCCCGCGTGGTCGCCGCGCGGGGTGGAGATCGCCCCGCGGTCCGGGAGCTGCCCTTCGGCCTCCTGCACGACAACCCGTCCGCCTTGCTCTTCGGCGCGGGCCGGGGCGTGGATCTGTTCGACCTGGACCCCACGAGCTGCGGTCCCGACGCGTGGACCCCGGAACAGTACCTCTACCTGACCCACGACGACCTCGGCCGCATGCGCGAGGAGAACGCCAGCGGTCGGCTCCGCGTGCGGCGCCCCCACGACCACCTCTCCATCGTGGCCCTCTTCGACTGGGAATACCCCGTCGCCGACGGCTGGCAGAGCCTCCCCACCGAGCTGGAGCCGGAGGAGGTCCTGGGCATGGACGAGCTGGCGGTGGCCGCCCGGCTGCCGCGCCTCGTCGCGCTCGACCGCCTCCCGGTGGAGCACGACGATCTGGACCTGCCCGAGCTGGTCAAGGGGCGCAAGTGGTGGCTGCGCGGCCGCCTCGACTACGAGCGCTGGCTCGCCGAGCGCACGAAGTCGGACCTCGAGATCGACTGGCGGGACGACCGCGGCGGCGAAGAGCGCGCGCTCAACACCTGGGAGTGCCGCGCCAACGGCCGCGCGTTGGAGTTCTTCCTCCAGGACCTGCCGCCGATCCGCGGCGGGTGGACCCTCCGGTTCACCCTCATCGACCGCCGGATCCCCGCCGGCCGCGACGCCTACCTGCCTCTGTACCGCTGGTCCTACCGGCGCGGCGACGGCTGGGAGGACATCCCGGCCGACCGCGTCACCACCGTGGGCCGCACCATCACCCTGACCGGCCCGCTCACCGAGATGGCCGGCGACGGCTACAACCTGCGCGCCGAACGGGTGGAGACGGTGATCCCTCAGGCGTTCCTGCCCGAGCTCGACGTGGAGCTCTCGTGGGTGCGCACCGTCGACCTGGTGATGTACACCGGCGACGACACGCGCCGTCTCGAACCGCTCCTGGTCGACGAGGGGCCCTGGTCGCCCTTCCAGATCGCGGCGATGGTCCCGCCCACGCTCGGCCGCAAGTGGTTCATCGGCTCCGATTTGTTTGCCAACCGTGCCAAGAAGAAGGTCACGGTCGAGATCGACGTCGCCTTCGAGATGAACGGCGAGCCCATCGCCGAGCCCATCGAGGACTACCTGCTCCAACTCACCTACCGCGCCGAGGACACCTGGCGGGTGGTGTGGTCGGCGGACAAGCTCTACACCGGCTTCACCTTCGCCGGCCTCGACGCGGTGGAAGGCCGCATGGACACGCACAAGAAGGCCGAGCTGCGCACCATCCGGTTCGTCCTCGACCCCGCGACCCAACTGAAGGGCCTGGCCACCCACGTGGTGAGCGGCAAGGACAGCGCCTGGATCCGGTTCGAGCTGGTCAAAGCAAGCCTCACCGCTCAGGATGCGAAGAAGCAGCAGCACCCCGTGGTGCCGCGGATCCACGCGATCCGCCTCGGGGTGGACGGTGAGGTCGGCGCCAAGACCTGGGAGCAGCCCCTCCCCGAACCGGCCATGGTTTGGATCGACCATCGCCCGGCCAACCGCCGCCTGACCCGGATGACCAGCCGCCACCTCGGCCGGACCCGCGAGGACTACCCCTTCGACGCCTTCGTCGACCTCACCGAGCCCAACCAGGCGGTCTACCTGCACTTCGACCGCCCGCTCCCTGCGGGCCGGCACCACGCGGTCCAGGTGCGCACGCGGGGCGAGAGCTTCCTCCCCGAGAACGTCCACCTCGGCTGGGAGGTGTTGGAGAACAAGGGCCGCGGTCGATCCACCTGGCGGCGACTGCACGGCCCGGGAGACGACGCGGGCAACACCCTGACCGGGCCCGGTACCCTCCGTTTTGCCCTCCCGGAGGCCTTCGAGGTGCCGGACGACGGCTTCTGGATGCGCGCACGTTTCACGGCCGCCAGCCTCGACCAGCTCCCCACCCTCCCGGCGCTCACCCACCTGCTGCTGAACACCGTAGACGTGGTGAACCTCATCACGGTGCGCACCGAGCGTTTCTCGGGCCTCGGGGTGCCCGGGCAGGTGCTGCAACTGCGCAAGGTGCCGGTCTACATCCACGACCCGGACCGCAGCCGCACCCCGTTCCGGGACCCGGCGCGGTTCCCCGACATGCGGGTGCTGGTCGACGAAGAAGACGGCGTGCTCGAGGAGTGGCAACGGGTGGACGACGCCGGCATGCTCGTGGCCCGCAAGGACGACCGCGCCTTCGTGGTCGACCCGGTGGACGGCACCCTCACCTTCGGCAACGGCATCCACGGCCGCATGCTCCCGGCCGGCTCGTCGAACGTCGTGGTCGACACCTACCGGCACGTCCCCGGGGCCCGCGGCAACGTCGGCCTGCGCGAGATCAATGTCGTGGAGGGTTTCGCCGACGTCGTGCGCTGCGAGAACCTGCTCCCCGCCTCCGGCGGGCGGGACGCCGAGACGGTCGAGGAGATCGTCCGCCGCGCGCCGACCCTGCTCACCAGCCGCGATCGGGCGGTGACCCGCACCGACTTCGAGCTGCTCGCCACCGACGCCTCCGGCGAGGTCGCCCGCGCCAGCTGTGACGGCAAGATGGGGGCCGACGGCACCATCCCGGTGGTGATCCTGCCCCGCCGCCGGGACGGCGAACGGGTGCCCGACCCGATGCTCTCGGCCGGGCTCGTCGACCATGTCCAGCGTTTCCTCAAGAAACGGTGCCTGATCAACGTGGAGCCGGTGGTTCGTCTGGCACGTTTCCTTCCGTTGGACGTCAGCGTGCACCTCAGGCTGCGCCCCGGCGCCAACCTGCTCCTCGTCCGCGAGAACGCCGCGAAGTGGATCGAACGTTTCCTGGACCCCTACGAGGGGGGCCTGGACGCCGAGGGCTGGCCCTTCGGCGGCACCCTCTACAGCCAGGACTTCGCCCGTATGGTGTCGACCGTGAGCGAGGTCCGCCACATCGTGGACGTGCAGCTCTTCCCCATCGACGACCCCGGCGGCCCCCCCGGCTGGGAGGCCGGCGAGGGCGTGCGCACGCTCGCGCTCGAGGGCACCGACCTGTTCGCGGTGCGCCGCGTGCGGGTGCAGTTCGACGAGGGCCTGCAACGGTGAGCACCGCCCTGATCATGGCCGGGCGGGCGCTGCCGGTCCGCCGGGACCTCGCGCCGATCGAGACCGTCGTCCGCGTCGGGTACCCGGTGCGCGCCGCGATGAGCTGGCTCCAACGCCACCTCGGCAACCCCATCGGCTTCAAGCTGGTGGAGGCGCAGCGGGGCGAGAAGGTGGGCATCGTGCGCGCCGTGGACGTCCTCCCCGCGACCGGCGGCGAGGCGCTCACCATTCGCGCCGTGCGTCAGCTCGCCGACGGCACCCCCGCGACCTGGTTCACCCCCGACGACCTCGTCGAGGTCGTGGTCGAGGTGGTCACCCCCGACGGCCGCGCACCCCAGCCGCTCGGCCCGCGCGATCGCATCGTGCTGCGCGTGCCGGTCCAGAGTTATCTGCGCTTCCTTCCGGGCATCTACCAGGGGGCCGCCCCCGCCCAGCGCCGCGACGTGGTCAAGGCCGACGAGGTCAGCGCGCGCCGCTGGGGCGCCAAGGACCAGATCACCGCCACCGAAGCCGCGCCGCTCGACGTGGACACCCTGCGCCGCTTCCTGTTCACCTTCCAACACCTCATGACCGGGGTGACGGACCGCATCGACAGCGTCTCGGCGCTGATCGACCCCGGCGCCGCCGACCCGCGTTTCTTGCCGTGGCTGGCGAGCTGGGTGGGCTTCGAGCTGGACACCTCGCTGCCCCTCCATCGCCAGCGGGAGTTGGTCCGCCGGGCGATCCGGCTCTACCGCAGCCGCGGTACGGTGGCGGGAGTGGAGGAGATGATCCGGGTGCTCACCGGCGCGCCCCTACGCCTCGTCGAACGCCGCCGGCCCGACGGCTTCATCGTCGGCCGGGCGCGGCTGGCAGGCGGGGCAACGCCCGAGGACCGCATGACGCGCGGCGAGCCCGCGCCGAGCTACCTCGTGGAGCCCGGCGCCAGCGGCAACGGCTTCTTCGTGCTGGAGCTGGAGTCGGTGGAGACCTTCAAGGCCCGCTTTGGGGAGCGCGCCCCCGCGGTGGTGCGGCGCATCGTGCAGATCCTGTCGAGCGAGAAGCCGGCACAGTTGGGGTTCACGGTGCGGTTCGAGGGGTAGGATTCTACTGCCGAACGGTGTTGCGCATGTCCGCGTTACGGGACGGGCGAGGCCGCGTAGGATGCCGAACGAACGTGGAGACTACTGCAATGCGGCCGCGACCGCGGCGCTGGCCTTGTTCCTGATCGCTTGCCCGGGCGGCGGCGACCCGGCGCGACCCAAGCCCGAACCAGCAGACACCTCCACCGAGCCGACCGACTCGGTGCCACTTCCCACGGAGTCCTGCAACGGCGTGGACGACGACGGGGACGGCCAGACCGACGAGGACTTCCCGGACAAGAACGGGAACGGCCGGGTGGACTGCCTCGACGTGGAGTGCCCGCCCCCCACCACAGGCGTCGCGCAGGTGGTGCCCGTCGTCTCGAGCTGTGTAGGGACGCAGCCCGCCGTCGGCGAAGTGGAGGACCCCTGGAGCATGGTGGAGCGGTGGTCGTACACAGGACCGGCCAGTGATCCCGAGGTCTACTCGGCCTACGCCGCACCGGTAGTGGCGAATCTCGACGACGACGACGGCAGCGGCGCCATCGACGCGGGCGACACGCCGGAAGTGCTGGCCATGATCTGCAGCGCCGCCACGTGCCACGTGATCGCCCTCGACGGCGCGACCGGGACCGAAGTCTGGGTGCACTCCGCGGATGTCGACTACTCCAGCCTGGTGGCCGCGGACCTCGACGGAGACGGGGTCCCCGAGGTGATCACCGCGACGGCAGAACGTCATGTGCTCGTGCTCGACGCGGACGGACAGGAGCGATGGACCTCCATCGAGGCCACCGCCGGTTCGTACTCGCAGCTGTCCGTCGCCGACCTCGACGGCGACGGACAGCCTGAGATCATCCACAACGAGCAGGTGTTGAGCGGCATCGACGGGGATCTGCTCTGGGAGGCGGCTTGGAACCGCGGCTACTGTGGATCGACGATGGCCGCGATCGGCGACGTCGATGACGCCGACGACGACCAGGAGCTCGCGTTCTGCGGCAGCCTCTACGACTCGGACGGCACCGAGCTCTGGGAAAGCGGAAACCAGGGCGATTATGCGTTCTGGGTGGCCCTCCTACAGGCCGACTCCGACCCAGAAGCCGAGCTGGTGTTCGCGGGGGACGTCTTCAGCGTCTGGGACGCCGACGGCACCGCGCGGGTGGAGGTCAGCTTCGACACGCGGGCGAACATGGCCCTGCCGATATGTGGGGGCGATTTCGACGGAGACGGGTCCGCCGAGGTGGTCGTCCCACTGATCAACGAGCTGACGATGTACGAGCTGGACGGCACGCTGGTGTGGACCGTCCCGGACGCGTCGGGCGCGGCATGCGCCGGCTTCGACGTAAACGCCGACGGGATCCTCGAAGTCCTCACGGCGACCGATACGCGCTTCTTGATCCTGAGCGGGACGACCGGAACGGTCCTGGCGGAGGTCCCGGTCGACGAGACGTTCTACAGCGCGGGCAAGTATCCGGTGCCTGCGGACATCGACGGCGACGGTCACGCCGAGATCGTCGTCGCCGCCCGGTCGGGTGGCGTTCCCCGGGTGACGGCCTACGCCCACGCCGGCTCGGGCTGGCCCCCCGCCGGACCCACGTGGAACACGCATGACTTTTCGGTCACGAACGTCGGGATCGACGGGTCCGTGCCGCGAGATCCCGAGCAGCCGTGGCTTCGCCACGGCGTCTACCGCGCCCGCCCCGCCGCGGACGACCCGGGTCTGCCCGACCTGTCCGTCACCATCACCGACGCATGTGTGGCGGATTGCGACTATGGACCGGTGAAGTTGGCGATTCAGGTGATCAACCAGGGAACGGAGGACGTTGCCGCGGGGGTGACCCTGAGCGTCTACGCCGAAGACGCCACCGGCCCCCGATTGGTGGCCACCGAGTATCTGCCGGACCTCCCCGCCGCCTGGGCGGGGGCGGGCATCGAGCTCGAGCTCAGAGCTGAGGATGTGGGCGAGCGCGGGCTCTCGGTGGTGGTGGACGGGCCGGACGACGGGAGAGTGGTCGAGTGTGACGAGACCAACAACCGGGCGGAGTGGTTGGCCGACTACTGCCCCTGACGCAGCATCGGGCCCCAGACTCACTGGGCGGCGAAGTCGAGGATGGCGCCCTCCTGATCGAGCGCGACGTCGTACCCGGGGCTTCCGGTTGCGACGCGGGTCGAGCCGTCCGCGGCGACGTAGGAGGTCAACGAGGTGCCCACCCGGTCGAAGGTGTGGGATCCGACCAGCACTTCGGTGGCGTCATCGCGGGAGGCGGCGCCGCCAGTGAACGGAGCGGCGTAGACGTAGACGGCGCCGGCGGCCCACCCGCCCGCGTCGGAGTCGGGGGCCCCCAGATAGAGGCGATCGTCGATCAAGAGCATGTCCGCGCCGAGAAGGTCGGTGGAGCCGCTGCGGGCGATCGACCAATCCGCGTCGGCTGCGGTCAGGGTCCCCATCGGCGCCCGAAACGCGTAGGCGCCGCCTTCGGCGTACGAGAAGATCGTGTCGATGGCACCATCCGCGTCAGGGTCGCCGACCACCACCCTGTCGACCACGATGTCGATCTGGAGGTCGGCGTCGTCCCAGGAGACGAGGCTCTCGCCGGTCGGCCCGAAGAAGCCGTAGGCCCCTTCCGAGGTGGCGAGCAGGAGGTCGCGGTAGCCATCCCCGTCCAGGTCCGCCCCGGTCGGGCGTTTGGCGCCCGGGAACTTGGTGTCATTGGACCGGAAGACGACGTCGACGTCCGCGTACGCGACGTTGGCCGGGTCCGCACGGCCGCGCACCAGGAGCATCTCGCTCGGCGTGTAGTAGCCCCAGTAGGGGTAGGTCCCGCTGCAAAGCACCTCGGAAAGTCCGTCGCCATCGAGGTCGCCCGCGTCGCTCACGATCCCCCCGGCGTCGGCCGTTCCGGTGTCGATGGACCATGCCTGGGAGGTCGACGCAAACGCGACCGTGCCGGTGAGGGGCCCGGAAATCACCCAGACGTCCGAGGCGCTGAGGAGGAGCTCGGCAGCGCCGTCCCCGTCGGTGTCCGAACCGCCGGTCGCCAACGAACTGTGGGAGCCGGTGAGCAGGAGCGTGGGGGAGTCGAACTCGCCGGGAGCGGGAACCACCCGGACGGAGCCGCCGTAGTCCGTGTCGGCGAGGACCACCAGTTGGTCCACGCCGGACCCGTCCGGGTCCCAGGTGCCAAGGGACGTGCCGATACGCGATCCGGCGTGCCCAGGAACCACGGGCGCTTCCGCGAGTACGGTGACGGTGGGGCCCACTTCGTCGGTGGTGCCGTCACAGTCCTGATCGACGCCGTCCGGGACCTCGGCCCGACCCGGGTGCACCGTCGAATCCCCGTCATCGCAGTCGTCCGGGGCGTCGAACCCGTCGCGGTCCACGTCGGTGGGTGTGTCTTCGCGATCGAGCAGGGCCCAGGCGTACACGGCGTCAGCCGAATAATCCCACGACACGAGATCCGCCGAGGGGCCGCCGAGCCTCGCAGTGCCGACGACACACTTCTCTGAGCCCTCCTCGGTCACGATGAGATCCGCCTGCGCGCCCTCGACACCGAACGCCGGGAAGTCGGGGAACAGGTGGTGAAGCGCGTTGTCCACACCCCCGTCGTAGGTCGAAAAGGCCAGACCAACGTCGCCATCCCGATCCGGGTCGATGCTGACCACGCGACCACCGATCGATCGCAGATCCTCCACGTCAAACGCCCGGTCCGGGGTCGTGCGTGTCTCGCCTCGGTCGACGCCGTCGAAGATGGCGACGCCGCCGGAAAAGTCCCACCCTACGGCTTGTCGCCCGTCGCCGTCGAGGTCGCCCGCGGCAAAGACGCCACTTTGGTTGTGGTACGGCAACGCCGGCTCGATCCGAGCGCCGGCGATCTCGTCCAGGTAGTAGCGTCCGGCCGGGAGGGGTCCGTACACCACCACGAAGTATGCCGTGTTGTACGCGCCCACCACGAGATCCGGGCTTCCGTCACCGTCCACGTCCGCGACGGTCGCGTTGGCCCCACCGGTGCCGTCGATCACCGTCGCGGCGTCCCCGAATCCGGTCACCCCCGGCGGCAGCGGCCCCGGGAGGATGTACGACCAGTCGGTGTCCGCCACGAGGATGTCGGACACCCCGTCTCCGGTGACGTCGTCGATGGCCTCGTAGTAATACGCGGCTTCGGCGAGGAACGTGTCCGCGGAGAGCGCCGAGGTCTCGGGGGACGACGGCGCCCCGGTGAAGACCGCCAGGTCGTCCCCCACCTCCCCCACGATGTACTGACTGTTGCCAAGCCCCTGGCCATCGTGGCTCCACTCCACGTCGGTCACCACCCATCGCTGATCGTCGTGCCCATACAGGTCCGGGGCTTCGATGGACGTTTGCTCGCCGTCCCAGAGGATGAGGGCGTCCCGTCCGAGGACGGGCACGTCGGTCGCGATCCCACCGAAATCCTCCACGTTCTGCCAGCTTCGCGAGCTCCGATGGTAGACACCGCGGCCGACCAGCCACGGGTGCGGTTCGGTGGTGCCCGTCGAGTCCCCGCCCGATTCGCCCGTCTCGGATGGGATGGAGTCGGTCCCCGGGGAGGAGTCGTCGGGGGCGGAGTCGGTGCTGTCGGTCTTCGAGCTCTCTTTGGGAGCGGTGCCCGAGTCCGAAGCGCAAGCCCCGAACCAAACGATCAGCACCATGCTTACTCCCAGCCGCCATCAGGGTACCACCCTGCGTCGAAAAAAGACGGTGCGGTTCGAGGGGTAGCGGCTCTGGAGGTCAGAGCCCCCCCCAAACCTCCGCGATCGTGTCCGGCGTACGATCCGAGGCCTCGACCATCCGCTCCAGGACACGCACCGGCTCCTCCGTGCCCTCGAGCACTTCGTCCAGGTACCGCGCGCCGATCGACTGATACCGGAGCGCCGCGTGGAGCGCGTACGGCCCGCCCGCCTCGGGCGCCACCACCTGCAGGGTCACGGTGTCGCTCCCGGCCACGAACGACGGGTCGTCGTCGATGCCTTCCGGGTCCATCGAGCCGTCCCCGCCGTCCCAGCCCGCGGGGAGGATCCGGTCGTCCTTGAGGAAGCCGAGCGACACGAGCAGGAGGTACGAGGGGTCCCCGCTGGAGTCGCGCAGGACCGACTCCCACACCTGAACCTGACCATCGGCCAGGGTGTCGCGGTGGGAATGGACCGGCCCCCGGGCCCGTTCGCCGGCGAGGCGATCGCCGTCGTTGGCGATCAGCCGGCCCTCGGTGTCGGTCGCGCCCGTCCGGAACACCGTGGTCCCGGCGGCGTCGGTGACGGTGACGTCCAACCACATCCGGCGGGAGGGGAAGCCGGTGGGGAGCTTATGACCGGTCAGGTTCTCGACCTGGATCGGCACGGCCAGCGTGTCCCCGTCCCGGGTGGACGGACCGACGGTGAGCCGCGCCGCGGTGGTCAGGAACTGACGGGTGGCCGACACCTGGGCGTCGAAGGCCTCGTAGGAGACGTCGGGCGCGAGCTCGGCCGCGTTGTCGCGCAGCAGCGAGAGCACGTACGCGTTGCCGCCCAGGAAGGTGTGCTGGCCGTAGGGGGACCGTGCCGCGAACGTGGACTCTCCCGCCGGGTCGCGCGCGATGGGGGTGGTGATCAACACGCCGTCCGCGTCGAAGGTCGGGACATGGCAGTCCTGACACGTCGTCGGGGTGGCGCCGTCGGCGAGGTCGAAGGCGGACGCCTGCCACTCCCGGTACACCTCCTGCTCGTCCACGTGGCGGTTGGTGGGCTCTCCGCCGATGCCCAGCACCGTGTTCTGGACCATGTGGCAGGACGCGCACAGCCCGGGGTCCCCGATGTGCGCGCCGTACGCGGCGGCGTACCCGCCGGTCGTCTCCATGGGTCCCGTGACCGGGTCCGCGTAGGGCCCGTAGGCCAGGAAGGCCCCCGCGGTGACGAACTCGCCGTTGAAGCTGTCCTCGTCTCCGAGACCGCTGGCTTCGGCCTGGTGACAGACGGTGCAGGTCACGCCGTCCAGCCCGACCACCGCCTGCGCGTCCGTGCCACGGAGGGTCTCCAGCGTGGGGAGCGGCGCGCCGGTCAGCCGGGACTCGATGGCCAGACCCGGCGCGTGGCAGACCATGCAGCCGCTCTCGATGTCGTCGTCGACCCGCGGCCACGGCTCCTGCTCGAAGCTCACCGCGGCCCACCAGAACGGATCGCGGGCGGCGTTGGCCATCATCGACGCGCGCCAGAGGTCGTACGGGGACACCGGGCGGCCGGCGGCGTCGCGCATCGCCGGGTCGTCGTCGACGTTTCCGTGGCAGCTCGCGCAGGCGAGCGCGGTGGCGACGTGCTCAGTGGAGACGGCGGCCGAGGGCGCGAGATCCAGGCGAGCCGGCGGGGCCGGCCCGGTGTCGGTGGGCGTCGCGGTGTCGGTGGGCTGGGTGTCGACGGCCGGCGTGGTCTCCCCCGGGTCCGCCACCGGGGCGGGACGGCAGGCGGCGAGAACTGCCCCCACCGCGCACGAGAGCGCCAGGAGGGGGAGTTGGCGGGGGGTGCGCAAGGGACCCGACAATACCCCGAGCCGGTGTCCTCCGCGACACATCGTCGGATGCCGGTGCCTACCTTCCCCCCAATGCTCACCTCCCTCCTCTTCCTCACCCTCGCCTTCGCCGGAGAACCCATGTCCTCGTGGACCGCCCCCCTTGCCCTCGTCGCGCTCGATGGCGACCCCGTCCCCGCCCCCACCTTCGACGGCAAGGTGCTCCTGGTGGTGAACGTCGCCTCCAAGTGCGGCTACACCAAGCAGTACGCCGGGCTCGAGCAGCTCTGGACCGAGTACAAGGACAAGGGCGTCGTCGTGGTGGGCGTTCCCAGCAACCAGTTCGGCAAGCAGGAGCCCGGTACCGCCGAGGAGATCCAGTCGTTCTGCAAGCTCAACTATGGCGTCGACTTCCCCCTGCTCGAGAAGCAGGAGGTCAACGGGGCCGAGCGCAGCCCGCTCTACAAGCAGCTCATCGGCACCGGGCCCGACATCAAGTGGAACTTCGAGAAGATCCTCGTCGGCCGCGACGGCAAGGTGCTCGGACGTTTCCCCTCGAGCGTCACCCCGGAGTCTGCCGAGCTCCGCACCGCCATCGACAAGGCGCTCGCGGGCTGATCCGCGGCCAGCAGACGCGCTCCGTCAAGATTCGACCCGCACCCGCGCCGAATGTGAGAAGCTGCCGCGAACCCTAGCCTCAACCCGGGTCACCGGGCTACCAATCGGTCGATGGACACGAAGTCGCTCTTCCAGCTCTCCCGCCTGCGCCCCTTCGAGGGGCTCGCCCTGACCTCGAACGACCTGCTCGACGAACAGGCCTACCACCGGCGCAACCTCGCCCGGCACGCGCTCTACCTGCACGGACACGGCATCGTGCAGGGTCTCCAGGTCGACCTGGAGCAGCGGAAGGAGCGCTACGCGGCGACCATCCAGGCCGGGTACGGCATCACCCGCATGGGGCAGGGCGTGCTGCTCTCCGACCCCGCCACCCTCCCCCTCGACATCCCCCGGTCGGATGGCGAGTACATGCTGTGGCTGTTCCACGTCGAGGCCCCCGATCCGGAGACGGCCCGGCCGGTGTTCGACACCTCGGAGCGTGTCCCCGCGCGGATCCGGGAGACGGTCGCCGCCCGCCTGCACCCCGGCGAGGAAGACCACCCCGACGCCATCGCGCTCACGCGCATCAACGTCCGCCTGGGGCGGATGGTCCAGGTGTTGCTACCAGTGCCGCGCGCCGGCCGTCAGTCGCGCGCCGCCGAGAGCTACCTGAAGCCGCGGGTCGTGGACTTCATCCGGATCAACCGAAACATCATCACCAACCTCTACCGCACCGAGCTGCTCAAGGAGCTCGGCCTGCCGCTGCTCACGCTCTCCGGCGCGCTCACCTCCGCCGAGTTCGTGCTCATCGAGGAGGGCACCAGCGACCGGGTGCTCTACCGCACCGCCGGGACGCTCATGGGCTACGCCCACGACTTCTACGATCCCCTGCCCCACACGCTCGATCGCATCGACCAGGTGAAGGAGTTCGTGCGCCGGGTGCACGCCGAGGTCCCGGGCCCCGAGCAGGGCGACGAGATCTGGCTGCGCTGGTTCGACAAGTTCGAGCGCCTGCTGCAACCCCTCGGCAAGATCGCCCAGGAGCTCGAAGAGACGGCCGAGGCTCAGCGCGGCTGAGGATGTCAGAGCCGACCGTCCGCCTCCGCGTCCAGGTCATCGACACCGAGCCGCAGATCCTGGACCTCCAGGTGCCCACGTACCTGCTCGCCCGCGACCTCACCCAGCGGATCGCCCGGGACGCCGGGCTGACGCCCTACTGGCCCAACCGGACGCGACGGGAGTACCGGCTCCGCGCCCGCGGGCGGATGCTGGAGGGCGCCGAGAAGCTCGACGCGCTCGGGGTGATCGACGGCGAGCTGGTGTACCTGCTGCCGGAGCCCCCGGACGATCAGGTGGTCGAGCGCGACCCGGAGATCCCGGAGCGACGCGGCACCCGGCCGTCGTGGTGGCCAATCACCGTCGCGGCGGTGCTGGCCAACCTGCTGTGGACCGGCGCCTGGGCCCTCGCCCTGGCCACCACCCCCACCCTCTGGGTCGCCACCCTTCCCGGTCTCGCCCACGGGATGCTCTGCGTGTCCACCGCGCGCCGCCTGTGGGGGCCCCCCGGCGCGCGCGTGCGTGTCGGCCTGAC
>JAYVAS010000456.1:0-13786 GCA_043750895.1 Pseudomonadota bacterium | reverse complement strand
GCCGCGGGTACGTGACCAACCGGGCGGGAGAGGTGGTCTTCGACGAGCAGCGCGACCACGTCTACACCGAACGCCTGGCCACGCGGCTGTGCGACGCGTACGTCCGCGACTTCGTGATCCAATCCACCCACCTCGCCGCGTGGGCCGCGTGGGAGACGCTCCGCGCCTCCCGCCCCGGGCTCGACACCTGGCGCCTCGTCCGCCTCCCGCCCGCGCAGCGCCTGGTTCGCCGCGCCGACGTGGAGCGTCGGATCGAGGCCGCCCTGCCCGGCCTGGCGGCGTACCGCCGGGTCGGACCGGCCACCCCCGCCGCGATCCTCGACGACGCGATCCGCCACTTCGACCGGTACCACAGCAAACGCGCCCTGGCCGCCGAGGGTGCCGACCTCCGGCTGGATGTCGAGTTGGCGCTGTACTACCGCAACCGGCTCGATGGCCACCGGATGACACAGTGAAGGTGGGCATCGTCGCCGGGCGTGAGTCCACCGAGATGTACGCCACGCTGCTGCGGGCGGCCGGGATGGCGCCGATCGCGTGGTCCGGCGCGGCCGTGCCCGACGGGGTCCCCGGTGCCGACCACCTGGCGGGTCAGGTTGACTTGCTGCTGATCGCGCTCCCGGCCGACCAGGTCCGGGAGACGGTGCGCGCCCTGCGGCCCGGCCCGGCCGACCGTGTCGTCCTCGCCTCCCGCGGCTTCGAGTCCGGCACCGGACTCCGGCTCTCCGAGGTGGTGGAGGCCGAGACCGCCTGCCTCCGGGTGGGGGTCCTGGCCGGTCCGATCCTGCCCGGCGAGGTTCGGCGAAAGAGCCCGTCGGCCGGCGTCTGCGCCTCGCGCTTCGACGAGGTCGCCGAGGCCAGCGCCCGGGCGCTCCACTCCCCGCTCTGCCGGGTGTACCCCTCCCCGGATCTGACCGGCGTCGAGCTCTCGGGCGCCCTCGTCGAGGTGGTCCAGGCGGCGCTCGGCACCGCGCGCGGACTGGGCCTCGGCGTTGGCACCCAGGCACTGGTGGTGAGCCGCGGCATCGCCGAAGGCTCACGGCTCGCGACGCACCTGGGCGGGGACCCGCGGACCTTCGCCGGCCTCGCCGGGGCGGGCGAGCTCATCGCCTGCCTCGGTGTGCCCGATCACGACGGCCTGCACCGCGGGCTCGCCCTGGCACGTGGGGAGACGGACCCGGCGCTGGCAGCCCTCTGCGCGCGCCTGCTCGAGCTGGAGCGGGACCTCCCCATCACCGCCGGGCTGCTACGGGTGGCACGCGGAGAGGTACGCGCCGTCGACGCCCTGAACGGACTGCTCGCCCGGGAGACGCGCGAAGAGTTCGAGGCGTGATCGGCGTCTACGACTCGGGCTTCGGCGGGCTCTCAGTGCTGCGTCACCTCCGGCGCGCCCTGCCTGCGCGAGACTTCCTCTACCTGGGCGACTCGGGCCGCGCGCCCTACGGCGGGCGCGACGCCGACACCATCCTCGACTTCAGCGAACAGTGCGTGGAGCGGCTGTTCGAGGAGGGGTGCCGGGTGGTCGTGGTCGCGTGCAACACCGTGAGCTGTGTTGCCTTGCGTCACCTCCAGCAGCGCTACGCCGGGGCCGGCGCCGACCGGCGGGTGCTCGGCGTCACCATCCCCGCCGCCGAAGCCGCCGTCGCCGTCTCTCGGGGCCACATCGGCGTGCTCGCCACCGCGCGGACGGTCGCCTCCGGCACCTACCCCATGGAGATCGCGAAGCTCGGCGCCCACCGGGTCACGCAGCGGGCGGCCCCGCTCCTCGCCCCGATCGTCGAAGAAGGCTGGCAGGACACCGAGATCGCGCAGCTGGCGGTGGCGCGCTACCTCGACGACCTCCCCGGCATCGACACCCTGGTGCTGGGCTGCACCCACTACCCGTTCCTCCTCGACGCCCTCGCCGCGGCGCTCCCTCGCGGCGTGACGCTGCTCGACCCGGCGCCGCACGTGGCGGTCCGGCTCGTGGATTGGCTGGCGCGTCACCCCGGCTTCGACGCGGAGGGTGCCGGGACGCTCCGCGTGCTGTGCACCGGCGATCCCGCCGCGTTCCGAGGCCCGGGCGAGCGGTTCCTGGGGGCGGCCTTGCCCGAGATCGGACACGTCGCCGAGACGGGGGGGCGCCTGGCTCACCGGGATCGGGTGGAGATCGCGGTGGGGCAGGTGGTGCGGTAGCGCCCTACTCCCCCCGCCCGCGCCACAGCAGCGCCGCGCTCTCCTCCTGATCGCCGATCAAGGTGTCCTGGTAGCGGTCGCCATCCGCATCGAAGCTGGCCAATGCGCCACCCACCGATCCGGCCGAGCCCATGAGGGACCAGGTCGGCCCCGCAGCCATCCGGTAGCTGAGCAGGCCAGCGCCCGGCGCGCCGAGGATCATGTCGGACACGGCGTCTCCGTCGACGTCTCCCACTGCGAGGGTCACCCCGAGCTGGCCCCCAGTGGCTCCGGCCTCGACGATCACCCCCACCTCGTCGAGGCCGTACACGCCCCGTCCGAGACCCGAGAGGGGGACCGACCAGACCGCTCCTGCGCCCGGCTCGGAGCCCACGTCGTTGGGGGCGCCGATCAGCAACTGCCCGGTGCCCGCGGTGTAGGCCAGGGACACGCCCGCGCGGTCCGAGGCCGCGACGCCCGAGAGCAGCAGGTCCGCCTCGGCGATGGTCTGTTCGGCGGCGGTACGCCGGAACAGGGCGATGGTCCCACGGCCCTCGTCGTGGCTGGCCCCGCCGACGATCCACTCCGCGTAGCCGTCCCCGTCCAGGTCGGGGAGGCCGAGGAGGCAGCTCCCCACGTCGCCGTAGGGTTGGTCCCCGTCGACCCGGCCGAGCACCTCGGCGGGACGCGTCGCGAAATCGGCCCCGCCGCCCAATAGGAACGCCGCGCCGGCCTGCTCGGGCAGGTCGCCGTTGCCACTGGACGCCGGGGCCCCGACCGCGAGGTCGTCGAAGCCGTCTCCGTCGAGGTCTCCGATGGGGACCACCACCTCGCCGAACTGGTCGAAGGCGTCCCCCAGGGTGTACACGGCGGCGTCCGCCTCGGCGACATAGTCGCGCTCCCGCGGGAACGGCGCCACGCGGTGCTCCCCCGCCAGCGGCCCCTTGAGCAGGTACACACCCCCGTAATCGTAGAGGTTCTGGCTGTTCCCCGGGGCACCGATCACCAGGTCCCACACCCCATCACCGTCCAGATCGGCGCTGGCCACCGACGTCCCGGGGCGCTGCGCCGCGCTCTCGAAGCCGACCACCCAGGCGTCGGCCTGATCCGTGGTCAGGCGGCCGTTCGATGCGGCGCCGAACACCCAGAGGAACGGCGTGTCCACGGCGTCCGCCGGGGCGGTGCGCAGGGGGGCCGCCACCGCCACGTCGGCGTGGCCGTCGCCGGTCTGGTCGCCCGCGGAGGCCACGACGCGCCCGAAGCTGTAGACGTCCGCCGCCGTCAGCTCCAGGTCCGCCACGATGGCGAGCTCCCCCTCCGGGACACAGCCGCCGGACGCCGCGTCACAGTCGTCGTCCTTGCCGTTGTTGCACACCTCCGCAGCGCCGGGGAACACGTCGGCGTCGGCGTCGTCGCAGTCTCCGCCCAGCGCCGCGCCCGCCCCGTCGCACCCGGAGGTCGCGGTGGACCCGCCGAACCCGTCGCCGTCCGCGTCGACGAACCCAGTCCCCGCGTCCACGGCGTCCTCGTCCACCACCCCATCGCAGTCTTCGTCGACCCCATCGCAGTGTTCGGGGGCGCCCGGGTACCTTCCGGCATCGGCGTCGTCGCAGTCGCCGTCGAGCTCGCCGAATCCGTCGGCGTCCCCGTCGTCCGGCTTCTCGACCGCGGGTACACACCCCAGCCCGAGCCACAGCAACACCAGGCTCAAAACACCCAACCGATCTGCGCGCCCGTGCCGGTCCAGCGCACCGACGACCCCGCCGGGAGCTCGAGCACCAGCCCCACGACGCCGAGCGCCACCCCCACCCCGGCCACCACGCCGCCGATGGGCAGCATCCCCGCCGCCTCGGACTGGGCGCCGACGCGCTGGGCATAGGCCTCGGCCGTCTCTCCGTCCGGGCTCGGCGCCAGGGTGGCGACCCGCGCCTGGGCCACCCCGAACACCACTGCGCCCCCAGCGAACAACCCGGCCCCCCCACCCAGGAGACCCACCCCGACATATCGACGCATCTCACCACACACGGCGCTACCTGGGCTCCGGCCGGGCTGGACCCGCCAGGTGGTGTCCACCGCGTAGACGCGCCCACCGGCCACGGCGTAGAGCGTGTCCCCGGGGAAGGCGCGCCGCGCCAGCTCGGCCAGGGAACGGCGGGTGGCGTCGTCGAGACGATCGAGGTCGACCGCCGCCAGCCAGCCCGGCGCGACCACCGCGATCGGCTGGTCGGCCGAGACCTTCACCACCGCCGTGTGGGCGCGCCCGTTGTCCAGGATCTGCAGGTAGTGCGTGCCCGGCACGAGGGAGAGCGTCGCGCCAGCGCTGGGCGCCCGACCGTCCACCCACACCGAGGATCCCGGCCCGAGCCCGACCGGGACCACTACGGAGGACGAGGAAGGAACCGTGGCCCGCGCGAAGGTTCCGGTGGGGTCCGGGGGGAAGCGGGGATCCCAGGGGAGCCCCGGTTGGAACGCCGCCGCGTGCCGGAACGCACGTTCCGCCCCGGCGGCATCCCCCTCGCGCAGCGCCACCACCCCGCGCAGGAAGAAGAGCCGCCCGGCGAGCGAGGCCTCGATGGGCTCGGGGAGGCAATCGAGCGCGGTCACCGCGCCGTCGAGCACGACCCGCGCCTCGGCGGTGCGCTGGTAGGCCAGGTGGCCCTCGGCGCGGCTCATCTGGTCCCGCACCGCCGCGTTCCCCACCGTCTCGGACCGACAGAAGGACACCGGGGCGCCGAGCACGGTGGGCGCGTCCCCGCCCGGGAGCTCGATCAGGCGCACCGGGACCACGCTGGTCGTGTCGCCGAGGGCCGCGGCGGCGGCGGTGAGGGCCACCGCCGGATCCCCCTGGTAGAGCACCACGTCGCGCGCCGAGGCCAGACCGAGCAGTGCGAGCATCAATCCAGGCATCGTGCGTCCAACTCGAAGTTCCAGCAGACGCTGCTAACGCCGCCCGCCACCACCGACACGACCTGGGTGTGCGTGGCACCGTCGGCGGTCCGGAGCAGCACGCGGTGGCTCCCGGCCGCGACCTCGCCCGACCACGCGCCGTCGGACTGGGCGACCCCGTCCAGCGTCACCGAAGACCAGGGGATGGAGTTCACCTTCAGGGTGCCTGTCCCGATCGGCGCGGCGTCCGGAACGGCCGCGGCGTCGACGGGTGGAACGACCCGCGAGGCGGGCGCGGGCCGCGGAGCCGCCTCGATCGCCCGTGCGATCGCCGGGGCCGATGAAGCCGACGCTTCCGACGGCACCGGCGCGATCGCCGGGGCCTGGGGCGCATCCGGGTCCGAGGCGCGGATCGCCGCCGCGACCAGCGGTGCCTCGGACAGGGGCGCCCCCCCCGACGCGGACCCGCTCACCCACCACGCGGCCCCGGCCGCGGCGAGCACCGCACCCACCCCGACGACGCCGAGCGCCCAGCGGCGTCCGCGCGCGGGGGCCGGCGGAACGGTCGACGGCCAGCTGGAGGGTCCCAGCGTCGGCGCGGCGGCGGGGCGCGGGACCCGCGGGGGGCGGGCGTCGGGGGGCTCCCCCAGGTACGGCGGCAAGGACATCATGGTCGCGCCGTGCGGGGTCAAGGTCCGCGACCCCCACGCAGGGTCGGCGTCGTCGAAGAGCGAGGCCAGCGCGGCGGTGTCGGGGATGCGTCGGTCGCGATCCGTCTCCAGACAGGCCCGGACCAACACCCCCCACCGGCGCGGCAGGTCGGGCCGGGCCCGCTCGACGGGCACGAAGTTCCCGTTCACCACCGCGTTGAAGATCGCGTACATGTCTGGCCCGTCGAAGGGGCGACGCGCGGTGAGCAACTCGTAGAGGATGCAGCCGAGCGACCACATGTCGGCCCGGGCGTCCACGCTCCGGGCATCCCGCACCTGCTCGGGCGCCATGTAGGCCGGGGTGCCCATCGCCGTCCCCGAACGGGTGTGATGGTCGTTGGCCATCAGATCGGCGAAGACCTTGGCGAGCCCGAAGTCGGCCACCTTGGCGACCTCCCCGTCGAGGAGGACGTTCGCCGGCTTCAGATCCCGATGGATCACCCCCTCCGCGTGGGCCACCCCGACGCCGGTGAGCACCCCCCGGAAGATGCGCTCCACCGCGTCGAGCGGGATGGGCGACTGGACCAACCGCCGATCGAGCGAAGGTCCGGCGATGAACTCCATGAGCAGCCCGGGCGCGCCGCCGACGTCGAAGACGTCGGTCACGGCCACCACGTTGGGGTGGCGGAGCCGCGCCTGCACCTGACCCTCCTGGACGAAGCGGTCCACCATGCGCGGGCCGGTGAGGCTCAACACCTTCAGCGCGTGGAGGGTGCCCAGGGTGCGGTGCCTCACCCGGTACACCGTCGCCATCCCGCCGGCCCCGAGGAGGTGTTCGACGACGTAGCGGTCCACCACCTGGCCGTCGGTGAGCATCGTCCCGCACCTATTTCCCCGCTTAGAACACGCCCACCATCCCCGGCCAATTGAGGTCGACGCCCACCCCGAACTCCCCCTCCCCCGGGAACCAGCGGACACCGACCCCGAGGAGGCCCATGGTCGCCCGGGCGTCGGCCAGCAGCACCGCGCCCCCCGCGCCCACCGCGAGCCCCGGGCCCCCGTCGAAGGTGGTTGAGAACGCCCCCGTCCCCACCCGCTGCCGGGCCGCGAGCACGGTGACCACCGACGCGCCCTCGCTGATCCCCACCTGGACCCAGGACCGCGCGACCAGCCGCTCGCGCACGCTCACCCAGGCGTTCGCGCCGACCCAGACGTCGTCGCGCTCGGTGGTGAAGCTCAGCCCTCCCCCCCAGTTTCCGCCCCACCACGGCCCCGGGTCGTCGCTGCGCACCAGCGCGTCCAGATCCGCGCTCTTCGCCAGGAAGGCGATGTTGTCCGCCTTCAGCTTCTTGCTGACGATGCCCACCACCCGACCCTCGGCGTCCACCACCGGCCCCCCGGAGTTGCCCGGGTTCAGCGCCGCGTCGGTCTGGATGAGCCACGGACCCACGGCGCTGACGATGCCCTCGGAGACACTCCAGGCCAACAACCCCTCCAACTTCCCCGACGCCGCCGAACCGAGCGGGTGCCCCAGCCCGTAAACCCGCTCCCCGACCGTCGGGTCCTCCGCGCGCACGGCGAGCACCGGCAGGCCCATCGCGTCGATGCGGACGAGGGCGAGATCGTGCGCCGGATCCCGCGCCTGCACCGTCCCCTTCAGCACCCGCCCGTCCCGCAGCTCCACCCGCACCGTGTCCCCGTGGGTGACACAGTGGTAGGCGGTGGCGACCACGCCGGTGGGGTTGACGATCACCCCTCCGCACAGGGCCGGACCGTCCATGAGCAACACCACTGCGTCGAGCCACACGGGATTCATCGCCGCGGGTTATAAGCCGCGGCTTTTGCGGAGGCTCCGTGGTCCTGCTTCTCCTCTCGATGGGATGCCCGAACATCACCGACGGCTCCAAGCCGGCCGACGACTCCGCCCCCACCGACACCACCGACACCGACACCACCCCGGGCGACGACACCGGGACGACCGATACCGACCCGAACGCGCCCGACCCCACCGAGGGCCCCGATCTGCCCGCGTGCACCCCGCAGGCCGGCTCGGGGGACGCGGTGGCGCTCTCCGGCGTCGTGCTCGCGCCGGACGGACCCATCGCCGGGCTGGTCGTGTACTCCCGCAGCACCGGGGAGATCACCTGCGTCGGCGACTGTCCGACCACCGCGGCCGAGGTGATCTGCACCGAGGGCATCCTCTCCCCGGGCCTGATCGACGCGCACAACCACCTCCAGTACAACTCGCTGCCGCCCTGGCAGGTCGGAGCCGAGTTCACCGACCGCTACGACTGGCAGAGCGACGACCGCTACTGGGACTACCGGACGGCCTACGACGCCATCTCCGACGACTACCAGTGCGAGATCATGAAGTGGGCCGAGGTCCGGGAGCTCGTCCACGGGACGACCAGCGCCGTCGGCTCCTCGGGCGGAGACTGCATCGACGTGCTCATCCGGGACCTCGACGCCGGCTCCAGCGCCCACTTCATCAGCGGCTACGACATCGAGTACAGCTCGTCCAACGTGACCGACTCGGTGGACGCGACCGACGCCGCCGCGTACGGGGACGACCTCGCGTCGGGCTCCCTCGACGCGGTGCTGATGCACGTGGCCGAGGGCAAGGACGGCTCGGTGCGGGGCGAGATCGACCACATGACCGACGTGGGGATGACCGGACCGGGTCAGGCCTACGTGCACACCACCGACGCGTCCACGGAGCAGCTCGCCCGGATGGCCGTGGACGGCACCGGGATCGTCTGGTCGCCCCGGTCGAACCTCGCCCTCTACGGGACCACCACCCCCATCGAGGTCGCCGAAGCGCTCGGCGTACCCTGGGCGATCGGCACCGACTGGACCCCCTCGGGCTCGATGGCGCCGATGGGGGAGCTCGCGTGTGCGTCCGAGTGGCTCGCGGCCAAGGGCTACCCGATCTCGGACATCGACCTCTGGCGGAAGTCCACCTCGGACGCCGCCCGCATCGTCGGCCTCGACGGCGTGCTCGGCGAGCTGGCCGAGGGCTACCGCGCCGACATCGCCGTCTACGACTGGTCGCGGACGCCCTATCAGGCGATCATCACCGGCGGCCCGGAGACGGTCCGCCTCACGGTGGTCGACGGTCAGGCGCTGTACGGGCGCACCGACTGGCTCGCCACCCTCGCCGACCACCCCGAGTGGTGCGAGCCGCTCGACGCCTGCGGGGCTCCCAACAGCGTGTGCGTGCAGGTCGCCTCCTCCGGCGACGACGCCGCCACCTACGCCGACCTCGAGGCCACGCTCACCGCCGCGATGTCGGGGGTGAGCATGCCCGAAGGGTACGCGTACGCCGCCGAGCTCTACCCGGTGCTCTCGTGCACCGACTCCCTCCCGTCGTGCGACCTCCGCGAGATCACCGCCCGCGACGCCGATGGCGACGGCATCTCGGACGAGTCCGACGACTGCCCGGCGGCCTACGACCCGGCCCAATGGGACACCGACGCCGACGGCATCGGCGATGCCTGCGACGACTGCCCGATCACCGAGGGTGAGGACTGCGTGGAGGGGGGCGCCGACGTGGACGGAGACGGCGTCAAGAACGACGCCGACAACTGCCCCTACGAGGGCAACGCCGATCAGGCCGACACCGACGGCGATGGCGTCGGGGACGTCTGCGACGCGTGCGAGGGCTACGACGACGCGGCCGGAGGCTGTCCCACCACCATCGATGCGGTGCGGGACCCCTCGAACCCCGCCCATCCGCCCGACGGCACGAGTGTCACCCTCGCCGGCCTGGTGGTCACCGCCGCGAACGCCGAGCACGGCTTCTTCGTGCAGGACCTGGTGCTCACCAGCTACGCGGGCATCTACGTGTACGCGCCGGGCGAGGTCCTGCCCGCCGTGGGCGACGTGGTGACGGTGGTCGGCACCTACACCGAGTACTTCGGACAGAGCGAGCTGACCGATCCCACCGTCACCATCACCGGAACGGCCGCGCTGCCCGAGCCGCGCCTCGTGTCGCCCTGCGACATCGGCACCGCCGGTCCGTTGGCGGAGCCCCTCGAAGGCATGCTGGCGCAGGTGGAGGACGTCACCGTCACCGACGACGCGCCCGACACCACCGATTACGACGAGTTCGTCGTCGGCAACTGCCTGAGGGTGGACGACTTCCTCTACGACGCCCTCGATCAGCCCGCGGTCGACACCGACTACTCGCTCCTCACCGGGGTGGTCGGATACAGCTTCGACAACCACAAGCTCTACCCCCGAGACGCCGCGGACCTGCTTCCATGATCGTCCTCCTCGCCCTCTGGCTCGCCTGTGAAGAACCTCCGGCGGCCCCCACGCCGCCTCCCGCCGAACCGGCCGCGGCCGCCCCGACGCCGGCCCCCGCACCGGGCCTGCCCCGCGTCCCGTCGACCACCGACAAACGTTTTGCGGCGCGGCACATCCTCGTCGCGTTCAAGGGCAGCGTCAGCAGCCTGTCCGGCGCGGACCGCACCCGCGAGGAGGCGCTGGCGCGTATCGAGGAGGCCGAAGCGCGGCTGAAGGCCGGCGCGTCCTTCTCGGAGATGGCCAAGGCCTACTCTGACGACTCCACCGGCCCCCGCGGCGGTGACCTGGGCGGATTCGACGAGGGGACGATGGTGGCGCCCTTCGAGGCGGCGCTGAAGGCGCTCGAGCCCGGGCAACGGAGCGGGATCGTCGAGACCCCCTTCGGCTTCCACCTGATCCTCAGGGAGCCCCTCCGGGAGGTCCACTGCGCGCACCTGATGGTGACCTGGAAGGGGGCGGACAAGGCCTCGACCACCACCACCCGCACCAAGGAGGAGGCGCGCGCCCGCGTCGAAGAGGCCCTCGCGGCGGCTAGAACCGGAAGTGAGTGGGCCATCGTGGTCCGCACCTTCAGCGACACGCCGCTCAAAGAGGACGGCGGCGACCTCGGGTGGTTCGGGCCCAAGCAACTGGCGCCCCAGCTCGACGAGGTCGCGTTCAACCTCGATCCGGGCGCGGTGAGCGACGTCATCGAGAGCCCACGGGGCTTCCACCTGCTCAAACGCCTGGAGTAGGGCGCCGGGTCGGGGCTACAGAGCCGCTTCGATCGCCGCGCGGATGGCCGCGTCGTTCGCGGCGATGTCACGGGCAACCACGGTCATGTCCCGCCCTACCACGAGGAGCCCCGGGAAGGTCGCGGTGGGGACGGCGCCCACGTACCAGGCGTCCTGATCGGACAGCACGGGCTCCACGATGCCGAAGTAGTCGGCCCAGGTGTTGAGCTCCTCCTGGTCGGGCGCGTCCGAGCCGAGGTCCTGGGCGAGGACGGTGACGTAGGCGAACCCCTCGTCCCGATAGTCGTCCGCGGTGGCCTGGACATCGCCAGCGATCTCCTGACAGGGACTGCACCACATCGTCGAGATGTCCACCAGGATCACGTTGCCGTAGAACTGCCAGAGCGACGTGGTGTCGCCGTGCTGATCAGGCATCCGGAAGTCGATGAGGACCTCGCCCACGCCGTAGCCGTCGCCCTCAAGGTCGGCGGGCGGCGCCGACTGGGGCCAGGCGTTGTCGGGGAGTACGTACCCTCCGGTGTTGGTGGCGCCAGAGTCGTCGGCGTCGGGGCTGTGGAGGACCGGGACGCACGCGACGAGCCAGAGGAACACGGGAGTCATCGAAACAACATAGCGGCCTCAGAAATCGTCCGCAGTCGGATTCCTTGCCGACGTGGTGCTTACACTTCCGGGCTCGTTCCCGGGAGCCACCGCATGCCGACGCCGCTGTCCGTAGACTTTCTGCGTTCTACCTATACTTCTTACGGATGTCCCCGCGAGCGCTGGCTGGTCGGGGGGGAGTTCGAACGGGCGGTGGTGCGCGGCGACGGCAAGGCGGTGGGGTATGCGGACCCGGACGGCATCGCGTGGATCCTCAACGCGCTGGCGGACCGCACCGGGTGGGAGCGCTACCGCGAAGGAGAGAACGTCATCGCCCTTCAGGGCGACAACGCCTCCATCACCCTCGAACCGGGTGGTCAGGTCGAGCTCTCGGGCGCGCCGCACCGCACCCTCGCCGGGCTGTCGGCGGAGGTGCGCCGGAACCGCGCCGATCTGCTCGCGCTCTCGGCGGGTCACGACCTGCACTGGATCGCTTGCGGCCTCACCCCCTACCCGACGATGGACGAGGTGGGGTGGGTGCCCAAGGGTCGGTACAAGGTCATGCGGGAGTACCTCCCGACCCAGGGCGATCTCGCGCACTGGATGATGAAGGGCACCTGTTCGGTGCAGGCGAACTTCGACTACGCCGACGAGGCCGACTGCGCCCGCAAGTTCCGCGCGTCGGTAGAGCTCGGGCCGCTCAACACGGCCATCTTCGCCAACTCCCCTCTCGCCGCCGGGCGCGACACGGGCTTTCTCTCCTACCGGGGCCACATCTGGACCCGCACCGACCCGGCGCGCACCGGCTTCCCCGCCGCCGTCCGGGACGGCTACACCCACGCCCGCTGGGTCGACTACCTGCTCGACACGCCGATGATGTTCTACAAGCCGGGTGGGCAGTGGCGGCCCGCGAACGGGGTCACCTTCCGCACCTGGATGAACGACGGCATCGACGGCGTGTTCCCCACCGAGGACGACTGGGCCCTGCACCAGACCAGCGTGTTCCCGGAGGTCCGGGTGAAGCGCACCATCGAGATCCGCGGTGCGGATCAGGTCAGCATGGACCTCGCCGTGGGGTTCTGCGCGTTGTGGACCGGCGTGCTCTACGGCGCGCTCGACGAGGCGCTCGCGCTGTCGGCCGCGTTCGCCGCCCCGGCCGAGACGCCCGAGGCCCGCCATCACACCGCCGCGCTGCACGGGCTCGAAGGGTCGATGTCAGGTCGGCTCGCGTCCGAGTGGGCGCGCGAGCTGGTGGACATCGCGCGCAAGGGCCTCGTCGCGATCGGGGAGGACACCAGCCACCTGGAGGCCCTCGCGGCGCAGGTGGCCAGCGGCGTTTCACCCGGTCGGCGCATGCTGGACGCCTGGCGGCGGGACCCCTCGCCCGCCAACGTGCTCCCGACCATCGCCTACTGACCGGCTGCCTGTGGTAGGGTCTCCCGCCTTCCCGGAGCCCCCATGAGCAACATCGTCCGCTGCGGACTGATCCAGTGCGCGAACCCCGTCAACGACGAGTCAATCCCCGTCCCCCAGATCCAGGAGGCCATGTTCCAGCGGCACCTCCCCTTCATCGAGGAGGCGGGGCGGCGCGGGGTGCAGATCCTGGGCCTCCAGGAGATCTTCAACGGGCCCTACTTCTGCCCCAGCCAGGACAAGCGCTGGTACGAGGCGGCGGAGGAGGTGCCGGGGCCCACCGTCGAACGGCTCGCGCCGATCTGCAAGAAGTACAACATGGTGATGGTGGTGCCGATCTACGAGCGCGCCATGCGCGGGGTGTTCTACAACACCGCCGCGGTCATCGACGCCGACGGGACCTACCTCGGCAAGTACCGGAAGCAGCACATCCCCCAGGTGGCGGGGTTCTGGGAGAAGTACTTCTTCAAGCCCGGGGATGGCGGGTACCCGGTGTTCAAGACCAAGTACGCGACCATCGGGGTATACATCTGCTACGACCGGCACTTCCCGGAAGGCTGGCGCTGCCTGGGGCTGAACGGGGCGGAGATCGTCTTCAACCCCTCAGCGACGGTAGCCGGCCTCTCCCAGTACCTCTGGAAGCTCGAGCAGCCCGCCTCCGCGGTGGCCAACGGCTATTTCGTGGCTGCGTCCAACCGCGTCGGCACCGAGGCCCCGTGGGGCATCGGGAAGTTCTACGGCACCAGCTACTTCGTGGATCCGCGTGGTCGTTTCGTCGCCGAAGCGAGCGAGGACAAGGACGAGCTCGTCGTCGCGGACCTGGACCTCGGTCTCATCGACGAAGTCCGGCAGACCTGGCAGTTCTTCCGGGACCGCCGGCCTGAGGCGTACGAGGAGATCGTGAAGAAATAGAATAGGGGTCTGACCCCAACCCGGATCCATTTAGAAGGGACGAACGCCGGGAAAATGCGAGTGGACGAAATGGATCCGCGAAGCGGGGTCTGACCCCAACCCGGATCCATTTCGCGCCGCTCCCCCTCCCCTGGTCCTCCCCCGTGGGCGCGC
>JAYVAS010000455.1:0-1998 GCA_043750895.1 Pseudomonadota bacterium | reverse complement strand
GCCCCGGAGTGAAGCCCCGGAGTGAAGCCCCGGAGTGAAGCCCCGGAGTGAAGCCCCGGAGTGAAGCCCCGGAGTGAAGCCCCGGAGTGAAGCCAGTGTACGCCAGGTACTCCGGCTCCGCAACAGAATTCTGAGCGAACGATCAGCGTCGCCAGACCCCTCTTGTCCGCGCGGACGTCCGCCGCCGCCCCCTCACAACTCAATCACCTCTTCCACCCCGAACGGACTGGGCCGCCACTCGACCAACTCGACCTCGTGCCGGTCCGTGCTCCACCCGCCGTATCCTGCCACGAACTCCGTCAGCGTCCGACCCAACCACGCGGTGTCCGCGTCTGGTGAGTCGATGGCCGCCTCGACCGCCTCGACGAGCATCAGGCACTCGGCGTCGTGTCGGATCCGCGCGCCGCGCATGGCGTCGTCCCAGCCCAGGCGCCGGCAATCAGTAGTAGTAGTTGTACCATCTGCTACCCCACACGTAGGTGCCGGAGCCGTACTCGTACACCCCCTGCCGGCGTCCGTCGTTATAGGCCCCCGTGTACCGCCACTCCGTTCTTGCCACGTCGTAGCTCCAGATTTGCTGGTATACGGTGTGTGTTCCCGTGGGCCCGTCGAGCGCCGTCGGGCTGTACCCGTATGTCTGGTCATAGGACCCGGTTTTGGTGCGGTAGTTCAGATAGTCCAGATCATACCAGCTCGTCTGAATCCACTCGCACTTCGGGCCGCTGCTGGTCCATGTTCCGCCTTCGAAGCCGAACGCCCACGTGCACTCTGGGCACAGGGTGGCGGGTGGTGTGCCCTCAGGCCAGGGGGACTCAAACGTGCAGATCACGTCGCCCACCTCGTTCCGAAACTCGGTGTAGTTCCGCGCCGACACGTACGCCCCGTCCTGTACCACCACCTCGGCCCGCCGGTAGGTGGCAACTGGTCGCAGTCCATCGTCGGGCTCGCCGTCACAGTCCTGATCCACCCCGTCCAACACCTCGGCCGCCCCCGGGTTGCGAGAGGCGTCGGTGTCGTCGCAATCCCCGGCCGCCACGGAGTAGCCGTCCCCATCGGCGTCCACCGGGGGGACGGACTCGGTGGAGTCGCCGGTTTCGGTGAGGGTCGTCGACGTGGAATCGGTGGATGAGTCAGTGGGCTGGGACGTGGCGGAGTCGGTCGCGCAGCCGGACAAACATTCGGAAGCTGGGTCGGGCTTGGACGCGACGCAGCCAGAACTGATCAGGAGGGCGGCGGTGAGGATTGGTAGGGGTTCACGCAGCATAGGACACCTCGCCGCGCTGATACCGAATGGAGAGCAGCCCGTCGGACGTCGAATACTCGGCCCAAGCGACGTGGATGGTCGTTCCCTCGATGACGACGGTGGGGTAGACGGCGAACTCCACCGCTCCCTGCCCGTCGAGCTGGCCCTCGGCATCGTCCGCGTCCAGACCCGGCGTCGATCCGGCCTGACCGATGAACCACGCCACGTCACAGTCGGTCCTGGCGGTCGGAACTGCCGCGTCGCCGCGCTCCGACGCCCCGACGACGAGGTTGCCGGCGGTCGCAAGTTGGGCAAACTGGTGGAAGAACCTGTCCGTACCCACACTCACCTCCTGTGCCGCCCCCAGCGCCCAGGTCGCTGGATCCGCCGTGGCGGCGACCCAGATGGAGACACCCCTGTCCGATCCGGCCTGCTGCCACGCGAGGTAGAGGTCTCCGTTTTCGGTAAGTACGACCGACGGATCGTTCGCAGCAGCCCGGTCCCCCGCGTCGATCCCCGCGACGTCCCCTCCGACGACGGCGGTGGCGTCGAAGAACCGGGCGCCACGCGGCGCGTAGAGGGCCCGAACGGTGTTCTGGCCCACGGGGACGCCCTCGTTCTTCCAGGCGATGGCGAGGCCATCGGCGCCCACCGCGATGGCCCCGAAGGTGGGGGTCTGCACCCCGGCGGTGCCCTCGTAGGCGGTGAAGTGGGTCCACACCGAGAAGAACCCGACGTCGGCGTACACCGACAGC
>JAYVAS010000454.1:0-7286 GCA_043750895.1 Pseudomonadota bacterium | reverse complement strand
ATACCTGCTCGGGGAGCTCGACTTGTGGCCGTGGGACGGCAAGCGGGGGACGGTGCGCGGCCTTCGTGTGCTCCAGGCCCCGAACGGGGGCGACTGCCTGGTCCTGATCGGCGCCGCCAAGCCCAACCCCACGCTCGCGGCCTTCGCGACCCAGCTCGCGTCCCGGCACGGTGGCATCGCCGGCGTGCTCCTGCACATCGAGGAGGCCGGCCGCGATCCGTTCAAGGTCGACGAGATGGGTGACCTCCCGTGCATGCCGCTGTACGGCAAGCTGACCCTCGACATCGAAGTGGCCGGGCTGCCCTTCCGCGTCGGCCCGTCGGATCCCTTCCCGGAGCACCCGGTGATGGACGGTCGGGTCGCCGAGGCGGTGGTCACGGCGCTGGCCCCACAGCCCGGGGACGCGGTGATCGACTTTGCGTCCGGCCTCGGGGTCCGGACCCGGCTGCTCGCCGCGCAATCCGGCTGGGCGCTCGGCGTCGACCCCCGCGAGGGCGTCGTCCGGCGTGCCCGCGAGAACGCCGCCGGCGGCACGGGGGCGGCTGAGTTCGCCGTGAGCCTGGACGCCAGCCGGCTCGAGGGCGTGCGCCCGCTCGTCGTGGTCGACGGCGGGACCCGCGGGCTGGTCGGCGAGCAGATCGACACCCTCATGGCGCTGAACCCTCGGCGGATGGTGGTGCTCGGCACCAACCCCCGGTCGTTCTGTCGCGGGCTCGCGACCCTGACCCGTCGCGGGCTCACGCTGCGCTCGGTCGAGCCCTTCGACGTCTCGCCGAACACGCCCTTCGTGGCCCTGCTCGGGGTGCTGGAGTCGAACGACCCCACGCCCACGGTGCGTCGGGCCCCCCGGCGGAAGCTGGTGCGCCAGGGAGCGAGCTAACAGCCTGCTCGCGCGTCACCCCATCGGGGGACGAGCAGGGCGCCGCCGGGTCAGGGTGGCGCCCGGACGATCAGATCAGCTCGAAGGCCTTGACCTTCACGGCACCCTGCCGGATTTCGGCGCGGCACGCGAGGCGGAGGCTGGTCGGGTAGCCGTTCTCCTTGAGGGTGGCGCGCTCCTTCGCGGTCTGCTCGTCGAGGTTCTCGGCGCCCTCGAGGACTTCCACCCGGCACGTCGCGCAGCTGGAGTCGGAACAGCCCGAGGAGATCGGCTTGGCGAGGGCCCCACCGGCCTGCAGCAGGGTGACGCCCGCGTTCACGGTGGCGTGCTGTTCGGCTCCGGTGGGGCCGACGACGGTGAGCTGGGCCTTGGCGACTTCCGCCGCTTCTGCGGACTGGCCATCGAGGGGCATGCCCAGAAGGCGCTTGAGGCGGCGGCGAAATCCGAACGGCGTAGGCATGGGTGGCTCCGGGAAGCGTTGCTAACCGGTCCATCGGGCGGGAGAAGGGCGGGTGCAGATCCTCGTGCGCCGGAGCATGATGCGGCAGTGTTCGACCTCACCGAGCTCGCCCGGACGCTTCACGGCCACGTCGGCGTTCTGGCCGCTGCGGCCCTGGCGCATCCGGCGTTCCTGCTCGCGCGTGGCGGGGTGGTGAGTCGGGGCTGCCGCTGGGCGGCGGGGGCGGCAACGTCTTTGGTTGTTCTTACGTTTTCTGCGGGCTGGGCGCTCTACCCCGGGTACCGTCGGGACCCGAAACCAGCGCTCCTGCGGGAGGCGCCGGCCTTGGCCTGGAGCTTCGAGACCAAGGAACACCTGGCCTTCTACGTACTCGTGCTGGCGGTGGTGGGCGCGGTGTTGATTTTTCGTCGGCCGTCGGCGGGCGGCGTGCGCGCGGCCCGCTGGTGCTACGGGGCGGCGTCGGTGTTGGCCTTCGTGGTGGTCGCGCTCGGATCCTCCGTGGGGTCGTGGACGCGAGCGCCATAGGCCAGGGGCGTGGCGCAGGGCGTCCGGCGCGCTCATCCCGCCTCGCGCAGCACGGCGACGAGCCCGCTCGCGAGGAGGAGTGCGCTCAGGGTGCGCATGGTCACCATGCTGATCCGGGAGGCGTCGGCGTTGGCGGTCAGGGTGTTCCCGCTCGCGAGCCCGAACGCGGCGCCACCGAGCAGCCCGCCGATGTGGGCGAGGTTGTCGATGGAGGGGATCACGACGCCGATGGCCAGGTTGAACACCACCCACGGCGCGAGGCGGCGCCCGAAGGACGCGCGCATCTCGGCGTCCATCTCCGCCCGGTGTCGGCGGCCGAAGACCAACAACGCGCCCATCATCCCGAACAGCCCCCCCGAGGCGCCCACCGACGCCGGATTACCGCCGAGCTGGGAGCAGATCCCGCCCGTGATCACCGCGAGCAGGAACAGCCACAGGGTGCGGGTGCTGCCGTACACGGCCTCGCAGACCCGTCCGAGCCCGACCAGCGCGGTGGTGTTCAGGAGGTAATGGACCGCGTCGGCGTGCAGGAAGCCGTAGGTCCAGAGGCGCCAGGTCTCTCCGCGGGCGACCAGTGCGCCGACCCGGCCGCCGTAGTCAGCCAGGGTCTCGAGGGATCGGGCGCCGAAGATGCCCCAGGCGTCCCCGCGACCGGTGTGCCGGTCGGCGAGGCCGGTGATCAAGTGGACCAGGGTGACGGCCGCCACCAGCGCCACGGTCACGGGCGGGCGCATGTGGTAGCCGGTGTCGAAGCGCCGCCACGTCCGCTGTTGCAGGCGGGCCTCCGCCGCCGACGGCTCCGGGCTCATCGCGACACCTTGTAGAGGGTGGCGCCCTCGAGGCGCCCCTCGGACCACCCCAGGGGGAGCGTCCCGAGGGTCTCGGCGTAGAGGGAGACGTTCCGGCCCGGGTCGTTCACCCGGAGGGGGAACTGATCGTCCGACTCGATGCGCCGAACCGGCTCCCACCCGGTGGTGTCGACCGCCCCGGGGCTGGCGTTGTCGACCACCACCACCCACTCGCCGACCTGTGGCGCCGGTGTGTCGGGTCCGAGGCGCACCCACCCCGCCCCCTCCATCGCGGCCCGAAAGCTCCACTCCCCGGCGAACTGCCCGACCCCCACCTGGGCCGCCTCCTCGCCGACCGTCCAGCCGGCGCGCGCGTACCGGTAGTCGGCGACGGCCACCGCCACCGCGAGGACCCCTGACGCCGCCGCGCTCGCCCACGCAAGCGCCTTGCCGCCCCGGACCTCTTCCGCGGACCGGGCGAGCAGGATCGCCGCGGGTGCGGCCGCCGGCAGCAGGTACCGGGCCGACGCGTAGTTGTGGGTGAGCGCCACGCCCACCAGCCAGACCAGGAGCACCCCGCCGAGCAGGAAGCCGTCGTCCTGATCACCCTTGCGGCGTCGACCGGGGCGGAGCGGGAGGGTGCGGGCGGCGCGGGCGAGGAGCAGCCCGCCCCCGATGCAGAACAGGAGCATGACCGTGCCCTCCGCCGGCGAGAGCCCGGGCGGTTGCACCGTCACCAGGGCGAGGACGGCGAACGCCACGCCGAAGAGGCTGGTGAGCGGATCGGTGCGGAACAGCAGGAACGGCAGCGGGAGCAGCGCCGCGCGGGCGAGTACGCCCAGCGCCCGGGGGGCCGCGGCGCCGTGGGGGATCTCCTCGCGGCGCGACCACACCTCCCACAGGTGCTCGCGTCCGTGGAGGAGGAAGAGCACCCCCTCGTCGGCGAGGAACACGCCGGACGCCACCATGACGGGCAGGAAGCTCCCCCCTCGCCGCCACGCGTGCAGGGCCACGATGGGGAGCGCCATGGCCATCGGGTACTTGGTCATGGTGGCGAGGCCGAGGAGCAGCCCGGCGAGGACCTCGTCCCGCCGTGACTCGCTGTCGAGCGAGATCCGGTACAGGGCGAGCCCGCCGGTCAACAGCGCGGCGGCGGGGAGGTCGACCATCAGCGCGCTCTGGAGGCCGAGCAGGACCACGCTGGAGCTGAGCCACAGCGCCGAGGCGAGGGCGGCGCGCCGGGTGCTGCGCTCGGCCAGGACCCCGACGCCCCAGCCGAGCAGGCTCCCCCACACCACGCTGGACACCACGCGCTGGAGCGCCACCGGGAGGCCGTGGAGGAGCCACATCCACCACAGGTGCAGGGGGGGGTGGGCGTAGACGAACCCGTCCCCGTCGTAGGGGGGCCAGCTTCGGGTCCAGGAGTAGGGGCGCGTGGGGTCGAGGTGGGCGCCGAGCCAGAGGTAGGACTCCTCGTCGAGGGTCGGGGCGCGGAAGAGCGTCGGGAGTACGACGAGGAGCACCGCGAGGGGGAGCAGCCGGCGGGCCGTCACGGCAGGAGGAACCGCTCGAACTGGTCCAGGCTCTGGTGGAGCAGGGCGACCTCGAGGAACTCACCGGCCTGGTGGGCCTGAGCGGTGTGTCCGGGGCCGAGGTTGACCGCGTCGATGCCGGCCGCCCCGAGCCGCGCCACGTCCGTCCAGGCCTGCTTGGCCTCGACCCGGTTGCCGTTGAGGGAGAGGAAGCGCTGCAGCAGCGGGTTCTGGGTGACCACCGGGCCCGAGGGCGCCAGCTCCACGATCTCCACGGTGGGCCCTTCCCCCACGAAGCGGCGAATCTCGGCCTCGGCGCTGGAGGGGTCCCGGCCCGGGGCGTAGCGGTAGTTCAGATTGAGCGTGAACGTGTCAGGGATCACGTTTCGGGTCCGCCCCCCCTGGGCCAGCGTGGCGCTGATGACCTCGCGGAACCGGAAGCCGTCCCGGTCGACGTCTACCGGTGCGCGGGCGCCGAGGCGCACGAGGAGGTCGCCGGCGGCGTGAATCGCGTTGTGGCCCTGCCAGGGGCGGGCGGAGTGCGCCGCCTTTCCGTGGAAGGTGACGCGGGCGTGCAGGGTGCCCAGGCACCCCACCTGCACCACGTTGTCGGAGGGTTCGAGGCAGAAGGCGAGGGCCGCGTCGCGGAGCCACGGCGCGCCGTCGAGTACCGGCCCGAGCCCGGAGTCGGACCAGGGGCCCTCTTCCTTGTCGTAGAACACCAGGCCCAGGTCGTAGGGGCAGGCGTCGAGGTCCACCCGCTCGGCGAGCGCCAGCATGACCGCGAGGCCGCCCTTCATGTCGGACGCGCCGAGGCCCACGATGCGGGAGCCGACCCGTTCCGCTCCCGGAGGGCCGGGAACGGTGTCGGTGTGGCCCACCAGCAGCACGAGCGGGCGACCCCGCGGCGGCGACCGGGCCAGGATCGAGAGCCCGATCCGCTCTACCTGGAACGGGGTGGGGCCGAGCAGCGCGGCGACCCGCTCGGCGCAGGCCGCCTCGTCGCCGGTGATCGACGGGATGGCGCAGAGCGCGAGCGTGAGCTCCTCGACGCGCTTCCTGGCTGTCGTGGGATCAGACCGCGACACCGAAGTCCCTCAGCGCGGCGTTCAGCGACGTCTTCTGGTCGGTGGAGGCCTGCCGGCGCCCGATGATCAGCGCGCAGGGCACGCCGTACTCGCCGGCGGGGAATCGTTTCAGCCGCGTGCCGGGGATCACCACCGACCGGGCCGGCACCCGGCCGGTGTACCTGACCTCTTCGGGGCCGGTCACGTCGAGGATGGCGGTCGAGGCGGTGAGCACCACGTTGGCGCCGATCACCGCCTCCTCTTCGACCAGGACGCCCTCGACGACGATCGCCCGCGACCCGACGAACGCGCCGTCCTCGATGATCACCGGACGCGCACTGGGCGGTTCGAGGACGCCGCCGATGCCCACCCCGCCCGACAGGTGCACGTTCCGCCCAATCTGCGCGCAGCTCCCCACCGTGGCCCAGGTGTCCACCATGGTCCCCGCCCCCACGCGGGCGCCGATGTTCACGTAGCCGGGCATCACGATCGCGCCCGGCTCGACGTGCGCCCCGTGCCGAATCACGCCGGGCGGGACCACCCGGACGCCCGGCGCGTGCTGCTTCAGCGGGATCTTGTCGTAGAAGTGGAAGGGGCCGACCTCTACGTGCTCGATGGTCCGGAGCTTGAAGTAGGCGAGGATCGCCTCCTTGACCCAGGCGTGGACGATCCACACCCCGTCGACCTTCTCGGCCACCCGCAGCGTGCCCCGGTCCAGGGCGTCGATCACCTCCACCACCGCCTGGGGGTCACCCGAGGCGGCCCGTTCGCGCAGCTCGATCATGCTCAGCTATACTCCGCTGGGGAACGGCACCGCGGGGTGCCGGGGTCCGGTCAAAGCAGCGTCCGCCACGCCTCGACCGCCGCGCGGCATCCGTCCAGGTCGGGGACGAGGGCGAGGCGGAACCAGGCGTCCCCCGCGTCGGTGACGGCGAAGAAGGAGCCCGGGTTGGTGAGCACGCCCGCGTCGAGCAGGCGCAGCGCGTAGGACTCGCCGGTGTAGCCGGCGGGCGCCTTCACCCAGAGGTAGAAGCTCGCGCTCGACCCCACCACCTCGAAGTGGTTGGCCTCGAGGAAGTCAAGGAGGATGCGGCGCTTCTCGGCGAAGAGCAGCCGGCGCGCCTCGGCGTGGGCCTCGTCCGCCCAGGCCACCTCGGCGGCGGCGTTCACGAAGTCTTGCGGGGCGACGCCCGGGTTGGTCCGGAGCTCCCGGAACTTGCGGATCCAGGCCGGGTCTCCCGCGACGACGCCGGACCGGTAGCCCGTCATGCCCGAGCGTTTGGACAGTGAGTACAGGGCGACGACACCTTCGGTGGCGATCTCCAGAATCGAGGTGGGCTTTTCGTCGAACCACACGTCGAGGTAGCACTCGTCGGACACCAGCAGGATGTCGTGGCTGCGGCACAGCTCCCAGGTCCGGCGCAGGTCGTCGCGGGACATCACCGCGCCCGAAGGGTTGTGCGGGGAGTTGATCCACAGCAAACGCGTGCGTCGAAGGACCTCGTCCGGGAGCAGCCACGGGCGTTGCACGAAGTCGCCGTCGAGGCGCTGGGGAATGGGCTCACCGCCCGCCAGCACGGTACCGCGGTAGTACACCGAGTAGCCGGGGTCCGGGAACACCACGCCGCGGTCGGGGGCGTGGGGGTCGATCACCAGCAGCGGAAGGTGGAAGCAGGCCTCCTTGGAGCCGGAGGTGGGGAGGACCTGGGTGTCGGGGTCCAGGGTGACACCGAGGCGCCGCTGCGCCCAGGTCGCGAAGGCGCGACGGACACCGGGTTCCCCCAGCACCGTCGGGTAGCGGCAGTTCTCGGGCACGCTGGCGAGCATCGCGGCGCGGATGAAGGCGGGCGTCGGCTCCAGCGGATCGCCGGTGCCGAAGTCGTAGACCGTCCGTCCGGCGGCCAGGAGCTCGGCCTTCCGGCGATCCAGGATGACGGTGGGGTATCCGGGGAGCTCGGCGAGTCGGGGGTTGAGGCGCACCGCGGCAGGGTACCCCGGGCGCGGGGGGCGGCGCGAGCGAGAACCGCTACCGGA
>JAYVAS010000453.1:0-1866 GCA_043750895.1 Pseudomonadota bacterium | reverse complement strand
TGCAGGTGACCCTGCAGGATGCGCATCGGGGCCGTGTTCCGGTGCGCTGGGAAGGCGAGCAGGAAGATGTCGACCTGGGCGAGCGCCTCGTTCCACTTCTCCTGCTTGATGAACGTCCACACCGACTCGTAGAGCTCGTCCGCGTAGAGCGGAGAGTCCTTGGTCACGCGCGCGTAGGTGGCCTGCGCGGACGCGAAGTCGCCCGTCTCGTACTCGAGGCGTGCCAGCGCCATGATCGCCTGCTCGCGGACCGCCTGATGGGTCTCGTCGGTGACGGGATCGGCGTCGACCTTCTTGAACTCCTCCAGGGCGGCCGGGTAGTTCTTCTCGGCCACCATCATCACGCCGATGAAGTAGCGCGCGCGGCCGTAGTAGCTGCCCCCCGCGGGGAGCTGATCGAACATGGACTTGGCGCGCCCGTACTCGCCGCGGCGGTAGAACGACTTACCAAGGGTATAGCTGATCAAATCAGTCGCCGGGACGCGCCCGGTGACGATGTAGAGGTTGTAGAAGCTGTCGAAGGCCGCCCAGTCCTTCACGAGGCCCTGCACCTCCATGGCCCGGCGCACCGCGTCCACGAAGTAGGGATGGGTCGGGCCCTTGTCGACGATGGAGCGAAACGCCTCTTCCGCCGTGTGGTAGTTGCCCATCTCGAAGAGGCACTCGGCGAGGTACCACTCGGAGTCCCGGGCCAGGTCGGCGTTGCCCAGCGCGTTGGACTGGACCAGGATGTAGAAGCTGGTGGCCGCCGTCTCGAAGTCGCCCACGAGGTAGAGGTAGACGGCGTCCTCGTAGCGCTCCCGGGCCTCGCTGACGCCGATGAGGCCGCTGCGCTCGGTGAAGTTGACCCGAAGCTGCTCCACCTGACCCTGAAGATCGGTGGCCTCGGCTTCCAGGGTCTTGACCTTGTCCGGACCGCGGTCGGCTGCGGCCGCCGGCAACGCCGACATCCCGAGCAGCAACGCGAGCCCGACGAGGGCACCCCGTGCACCGCGCGTACGGGAGCCCAGAGCGCTTCCGCTAATCATTCGCGATCTTCTCGCACTTCAGTTCGAAGTCCACCTTGGCGCGCTCCTCGAAGGAGTTCACCGCGCCGCCGCGGTCGGTCAGGATCGCCTTGACCGTGCACTGCTTGCCCATGTCCGCCACGAACGCGTAGTTCGAGCGCACGTCAATCTCGTAGTTCTGGGCGTACTTGAAGATGCCGAAGCCGGTGGGACGGATCCGGAAGTCCACGGAGAGATTGTGGTTTCCCGGCGGCACCGCGCCGTCGTAGATCTTGAACTCGGTGGAGTCGTTCAGGGAGCCGCCCGGGTCGCTCTTCGAGAACTTGCTCTGCCCGTCGAGCAGGTAGGTGACCGACTCGAGCTTGTAGGCAGTGCCGAGCTTGTTGACGTGCCAGATCGTGGCACGGGCGCCGGTCGAGGCGCCCTCGATCACGATCTCCTTGAGGAGCTGAAGGGTGGCCTTGGAGCGGAACACCCGCTCCTTGATGTCATCCACCTGCTCTTCGATGGTGAGGAGCTCCCGATTGAAGTCCGAGGCGGCTTCGTCGGGCGGGGCCTCGATCGGCGCCGGCGCGGCAGGCGCCGCCGGAGCGGGGGTGCTCTGCGCCCAGACCGGGCCCGCGAACAGGAGGGCTGTGACGCCGAGGAGGGACATCCTCAAACTACCGCGATTGTACTGTTGCACCATCACCACCTTCTCGTTTCTTCGGCCCGCGTTCGCGGGATTGCAGCGCACCGTCGACCAGGGCGTCAACCGCGGTCGGCGCGACATATCGGCGCGCGCCCCGTCGTGTCAACGGCCCGGCTCGTCAACGTCTTCGGTTCCATCCGCCACATTGGCGCTCGTGCCCGCCAAGGT
>JAYVAS010000452.1:0-10847 GCA_043750895.1 Pseudomonadota bacterium | reverse complement strand
GCGAGCAGCGAGCCGAAGCCGTCGGGGGCCCGCCGGGCGATGCCGAAGCCCCGCCAGGCGAAGAAGGCGAACGCGAGGATGACCGCGAGCAGCCCGATGAGGCCGTACTCCTCGCCCACCACCGCCGCGATGAAGTCGTTGTGGGGTTCGGGGAGGAAGGCCAGCTTGGCCTGCGACGCCCCGCTGCCTTGCCCCAACAGCCCGCCGTTGTGGAGCGCCACCAGCGACTGGCAGACCTGGTAGCTCTCGTCGGCGCAGTGGGAGAACGGGTCCATGAACGCGGTCAGGCGGTCCCGGCGGTAGGGCTCGGCGACCATGATCACCGCGAGGGCGCCGATCCCAAGGGTGGCGAGGGTGAGGATCCAGGACCAGCGGAGGCCGGCGAGGAACACCATGACCCCGACCAGCATGCAGATGATCAGGGTCGAACCGAAGTCGGGCTGGATGAGGATCAGGGCGAGCGGGGGCAGGAGGCCGGCGAAGGCCATCCCGAGCACCCGCGGGTCGTGGATGTCGGCCCGATTCCGCTGCAACCACGCCGCGAGCCCGATGAGGATCACCAGCTTCGCCAGCTCCGCGGGTTGGAAGTTGATGCCCGCCACGCCGAACCATCGGTGCGCGCCGTTGGCCGCGTGACCGAGCCCGGGCACCCATACCAGGCACAACCCGGCCACGGCGACCCCGTACAGCGCCGGCGCGAGCTTCTTGAGCCGGCGGTAGGGCGTGCGCGCCGCGACGACGAGCGCCACCAGGCCGACGGAAGCAGCAAAGCTCTGCCGGGCGACGAAGTGCAGGGGGTCGGCGTAGTCGGCGGCAGCGTCGTAGGCGGACGCCGAGTACACCATCAGCAGGCCGAAGGCGACGAGCGCGAACGTCACCAGGATGAGCGGCAGGTCGTACCGGCGTGGGCTGGTGGGGACGGTCGCGGTGGTGGTGGTGGTGCTCATCTGGACTCCACGAGAGCACGGAAGGCGCGGCCCCGGTGCTCGAAATCGGTGAATGCATCGAAAGAAGCGCAGGCGGGGGAGAGGAGGACGGCGTCCCCGGCGCGGGCGAGGGGTCCGGCGGTGGCGACCGCGTCGGCCAGGCTCGACACCCGGTGCACGACGAGCCCGTCGTTGGCGAGCGCGTCGGCGATCACGGGGCCGCTCTCCCCGAAGCACACCACCCCGCGGGCGGCGCGCAACGGCGCTGCCAGGCGATCGTAGGCCGCTCCGGCCTTGCCCCGGCCGCCGAGCAGGGCCACGTAGGGGCGTTCCATGCCGACGAACGCGGCCAGCGCTGACTCGATGTTCGTCGCCTTCGAGTCGTCGATCCACACCACGCCGTCCACCGTGCGCACCCGCTCCATCCGATGGGGCAGACCGGTGAGCCCGGCCACGTGGAGCTCGGCGCGACGGACCCCCCCGCAGCGCGCGAGGAGGCAGGCCGCGGCGAGGTTGGCGCGGTTGTGCGTCCCCGGGAGGTCGAAGCCGTCGGTCATCACGACCCCGTCGTCACCGGTGTCGCCGAACCGCAGCCGGTCGGGCAGGACCTCCACCCCGGGGAGGCCACCGAGCCAGAGGCGCCGACCCGGCAGCGTCGCAGCGAGCCGGTTGAGGCGCGCATCGTCGGCGGGGAGGATCTGGTGGTCCTCGGGGCCCATCCGGGCGAACATCCGGCACTTCATCTGGCCGTAGGCGTCCATCGTCCCGTGGCGATCGAGGTGGTCGGGGGTGAGGTTGAGGATCGCCGCCGCCCGCGGGCGAAAGGTGCCCGGGAACTCCATCTGGTAGGAGCTGACCTCGACGGCGAGGGCGTCGTAGCCTCCGTCCACCGCCAGCGAGAGGGGCTCTCCGATGTTCCCGCCCGTGAACGTGCGCCGGCCGGCCCGGGCGAGGAGCTGGCCGAGCAGGTGGGTGGTGGTCGACTTTCCGTTCGTGCCCGACACGGCCAACAAGAGCACGCCGTCGAGGAAGGAGGCGGCAAAAGCAAGCTCACCGAGCACCGGGACGCCCGCCGCCACGGCGGCCGCGAGGTCCGGCTGGGTCGCGGGCACGCCGGGGCTCACGACGATGAGGTCGGCCGACAGGAAGTCGGCGCGCCGATGCTCCCCGTAGACGTGCTCGGCCCCCTCCACCCGCGGGGCATCCACGCGACGGTCGGTGCAGGTGACGCGCGCGCCCTTACGGACCGCCAACGCGGCCGCGGCGAGGCCCGAACGGGCCATGCCGACCACCAACACCGACTGGCCGCGGACGTTCATCGAAGCTTGAGCGTGGAGAGCGCCACCAACGCCATGAGGATGGAGATGATCCAGAAACGGACGATGATCTTGGGCTCGGACCAGCCCTTCTTTTCGTAGTGATGGTGGATCGGGGCCATGAGCAACACCCGCTTCCCGCGGGTCTTGAAGCTGACCACCTGGACGACGACCGACAGGGCCTCCAGGACGAACACCCCGCCGACGAGCGCCATCAGGAACTCGTTCTTGGTCAGGACTGCCACCGAACCCAGCGCCCCGCCCAAGCCCAGCGAGCCCACGTCCCCCATGAACACCTGCGCGGGGTAGGCGTTGAACCACAAGAACCCGAGGCCTGCGCCGACGATCGCCAGCATGAACACCGACAGCTCACCGGCGCCGTCCATGTGCGGGACGTGCAGGTACTCGGAGAACTCGGTGTGACCCGCGACGTAGCAGAGCACCGCGAAGGTCGCGGCGCTGGTCATCGTGGCCCCGATCGCCAGCCCGTCCAGCCCGTCGGTCAGGTTCACCGCGTTGGAGAAGGAAACGCAGACGAACACGCCGAAGGCGACGTACAGCCATCCCAGGGCGTCGGGCGCGCCCGTCCACAGCTCTGCGAAGTCGACGAGGGCGTGCTTGTAGAACGGGACGTGCAGCGTCGCGTCCATCCGCCCGGTCACGAAAGCGAAGCCGAAGACCCCCGTGGCGATCGCCGTCTGCCAGAACAGCTTCCAGCGCCCCGCCAGGCCGTCGGCCGACCGCTCCATCACCTTCTTCCAGTCGTCGTAGAGACCGATCAGCGCGTACCCGAGGGTGATCACCACCACCATCCAGGTCAGGGCCTCGTCGGTCCGCGCCCAGAGCAGCGTCGCCACCGCGATCGACAGGTGGATGATCACCCCGCCCATCGTCGGCGTCCCGACCTTGTTCTCGACGTGGGCCTGCGGCCCGTCGGCGCGGATGATCTGCTCCATCTTCCGGCGGCGCATCCACTCGATGAAGGCGGGGAAGAGGACATACGCAAGGATCAGCGCAGTCATCGTCGCGCATGCCGCGCGGAAGGTGATGTACCGGAAGACGTTGAACGGACCGCCCAGCGGATTCAACAGGTGGTAGAGCATCAGCTAGTTTCCCCCGCTGAGCTGCGCACGTAGCGCGTCCAGAACCCGTTCCATGCGGGCCCCCCGTGATCCCTTCACCAGGATGGTGTCGCCGGTCCTGAGGTCCGCCAACAACGCCGCGATGAGCGTGTCCACGTCGGCGTGGACCTCGACCCCCGAGTCCGCCCTGGCCCCTGCCGCCATCCGCGTGCCGGTGACCAGCACCCGCGCGATCGGCAACGCCTGGGCGAGGGCGAGGACCTCCCGATGCGCCTGGACCTCGCTGTCGCCGAGCTCCAACATGTCGCCCAGCACCGCGATGCGCCGTCCGGGGAGGGCCGCGAGGGTGCGGAGCGCCGCCGCCACCGAGACCGGGTTCGCGTTGTAGGCGTCGTCGATGAGGAGCACGCCGCCGAGGCGCTCGACCCGGTTGCGCATCCCCTCCGGCGCGAATCGCGCCAACGCCGCGCCGATCCGCTCCACCGGGATGCGGAGGATGAAGCCGACCGCCACCGCCGCGAGCGCGTTTTCGGCGAGGTGTACCCCCGGCGTGCCGAGCACGGCGCGGACCGTGCCGTCCGGCGTGTCCACCCGGAGCCGGGTCTGGAGACGCTCGGGGTCGACCGAGACGTCGGTGAGTCGGATCAGGCAGTGCTCGCCGCGCCCGTAGCGCACCACGCGGGCGTGAGCCGGGGTGGGCATGACCCGGATGTACCGGTCGTCGTCGTTCACCAGCAGGACGTCCCCGGGACGCGCCCCGTCGAAGAGCTCCTGTTTGGCGCTCGCGACGCCCTCGATCGACCCGCATCCCTCCACGTGCGCCGCGCCGACGTTGGTGATGAGGCGGATGTCGGGGGCGCCGATCTCCTGGAGCAGCGCGATCTCGCCGGGGTGGTTCATGCCCATCTCGAGCACCAGCAGCTCGGCGTCGGGAGGGGTCGCGCACAGCGTGAGGGGCACCCCGATGTGGTTGTTGAGGTTGCCCGCCGTGTGGTGCACGCGACCGCGCTCGCTCAGCACGTCGGCGACCATCACCCGCGTGGAGGTCTTGCCGGCCGAGCCGGTGATGCCCACCACGGGCACGTCGAGCTGCCGACGCACGAGCCTCCCCAGGTCCTGCAGCGCCACGAGGGTGTCGGGGACCACCACCAGACCCCGCTCCCACCCCTCCGGCGCCACCGACACGACGGCGCCGGCACACCCGGCCGCGGCGGCGTGGCCGAGGAAGGCGTGGCCGTCGAACCGATCCCCGTGGAGCGCCACGAACCAGGAGCCCGCGGGCACCCGACGCGAGTCGGTGGTGACGGGGCCGGCAGCGCCGTCCGCGACGAGCTGACCACCGGTGGCGGCCGCGATCTGGGCACCGGAGAAGATCATGCGAGGAGCTCCGCCGCGACAGCGCGATCATCGAAAGGGAGGACGTGGGAGCCGATGGTCTGGGTGCGCTCGTGCCCCTTCCCCGCGATGAGCACGAGGTCCCCGGCCGACGCGTGGGCCAGCGCCCAGGCGATGGCGGCGCGCCGATCGGGCTCGACGTGGTGCGGAGCCGCCCCCACGCCGGGCAGGATGTCGGCCAGGATCCCGTCCGGGTCCTCGGAGCGGGGGTTGTCGGAGGTGAGGACCACGAGGTCGCTCCCCGCGGCGGCGACCGCCCCCATCAGGGGTCGTTTGCCCCGGTCGCGGTCTCCGCCGCAGCCGAACACGGTCACGATCCGCCCGGTGGTCACGGCGCGGAGCGTGGCCAGCACCCGGGCCAGGGCGTCGTCGGTGTGGGCATAGTCGACGAGGACCGCGAGCCCGCGCGTGTTCGGGACCGCCTCCAGCCGACCGGGGATGGCCTGGAGCGCGGCCAGGCCCGCGGCGCAGGCGTCGAGGGGAACGCCGACCGCCAGCGCGCCCCCCAGCGCGCCGAGGATGTTCTCGACGTTGTGGGCCCCGACCAGCCGGGCTTGGCCGCGGAAGGACCCGCGCGGAGTGTGGAAGGTGGCGTCCGTCCCGGTGGCAGAGAGCAGCACCTCGGAGGCTCGGAGATCCCCGTCGTTGTACCACCAGATCGGGCGATCGCCGGGGGCCATCTGGCGCGACGCGGGATCGGCGGCGTTGAGGACCGCAGTCCCGGCGAGCAGCTCGTGGAACAGCCGCGCCTTCGCCGCCGCGTAGGCCTCCATCGTGCCGTGCCAGTCGAGATGATCGCGGGTGAGATTGGTGAACACCGCGGCGGCGAAGGGAACGGCGTCGGCGCGGTAGGCTGCGAGCCCGATCGAGGAGACCTCCATGGCCACGACGGTGCACCCGGCGTCCCGCATCTGAGCGAGAAGCTCCTGAGTGGCGACGGCGCCCGGGGTGGTGTGCGCGGCCGGCAGGTACGTCTCCCCCACGTAGTGCCCGGTGGTGCCGATGACCCCGCAGCGCAGCCCCGCCGCGCGGGCCATCGCCGCGATGAGGAAGGTGATGCTGGTCTTCCCGTTGGTCCCGGTGACGCCGACCACCTTCATCGCGGCCCCGGGATCACCGAGGCGCGCCGCCGCGAGGTGCGGCAGAGCGCGACGGGTGTCAGCCACCCACAGCACCGTTGGCCCCTCCGGGGCCTCCACATCCCTCTCCACCACCAGCACCGACGCCGCTCCCAGTGACCCCACGCGCGCGTGGCCATCGACCCGCGCGCCGCGGAGCGCCACGAACACATCTCCGGGACCCACCTCGGCGTCGACGTCGGTCACCCGGCCGACGGAACGGTCCGCCGTCCCGCGCAGCAGGCGGCAGTCGATTCGCACGGCGCGGAGCCGGTCGATCAGGGCGGCGAGGACCATGGGGCGGTGCGGGAGGGAGGAGGGGTGGCGAAGCGAGACGCTTCACGCGGGGCGGCGCAACTAACAGAAGGGAGATCTCCAGGACCGCCGCCGTTCAACCAGCGTAAGAAACAACCTGCTACGGTCGGTGCCTTGCTCGCGGCGGAGGGGCGGGGCGGCGGGATGCGGCCCCGGCGTGGGGATGCACCTCCGTGGAAGCCCGAGAGGCAATCGACGACCCACCCCGCGGGGAGCGGAGTGGGCGCGCGCGTTCGGCGGACGGCCCTGAAGATCAAACTTTGAAAGAAGAAAAAGACTTAGTTGAAGCGGAGGCGGACGAGCTCGCCTGGGGCCACCCGGGCGCCGGGAGCCGGGCTCTGCGCGACGAGCCGGCCGGTTCCCTCGACCTCCACTTCCAGACCGGAGGGGGCGATGGCGGCGAGGGACGCGCGCATCGTGGCACCGGCGAGATCGGGGAGGACCCAGGCGCCGTCGCCGTCTGCGGTGAGGGTGAGCGGCGGACGGGTCACGACGGCGGGGACCGCGGGGACCGCGGGGACGGCAGGGACGGACAGGACAGCGGCGACGCCCGTGACAGGGTCCGCGACTTCGGCGACGACCTCCTCGACCCGCGGGGGAACCCCCAGGTAGCGCATCGTGAACGCGCCGATCTCGGCGAAGGCCGGCGCCGCGACGACGCCGCCGAACTTGGATCCCACCGTGGGCGTGTCGATGATCACGGCGATGGCGATCCGGGGGTCCTCGGCGGGGAGGAAGCCCACGAAGCTCCCGATCCGGGCGGTGGCGCTGTACCCGGCCCCGTCCACCTTCTGGGCCGTACCCGTCTTGCCGGCGACGGTGTAGCCGGGCACGCGCGCGCGGGTGCCGGTCCCCCCTTCGTCGGTGACCGACTCCATCATCTTCGAGACCAGCCGGGCGGTGTCCTCGGACACGACCCGCCGGTCCACGCGCGGCTCGAAAACCCGCTCCTCGGCCCCGAACCGATCGAGCACCGCGTCGACCACCTGGGGCGCCATCCGGGTCCCCCCGTTGGCGAGCGCGCTCACCGCGGCGACGAGCTGTACCGGCGATGCAGTGACGCCCTGACCGAACGAGGTGGTGGCGAGCTCGATGGGGCGGATGCTGGGTGCGGCGCGCATCTGTCCCGCGACATCGCCGGGGAGGCCCAGCCCGGTGGAGCGCGCGAACCCGAAGTTCTTGAGGTAGGCGAGCGTGCGCTCGGCTCCAAGCTGGAAGCCCAGCTTCGCCGCTCCGATGTTGCTCGAGTACTTGATGATGTCGCTGACGCTGATGGTGCCCTTGGGGTGGTCGTCCTTGATGGTGTTGACGCCGACGCCCCAGGCCCCGTTCTCGCAGTTGATCATCGACTCGGGGGTCACCAGACCCTCTTCGATCGCTGCTGCCGCCACGAAGGGTTTCATGACCGAGCCGGGCTCGATCTGGTCCATGCTGGGCCGGTTCTTGAAGAGGATCTGCTGGGCGCGGACGTCCTGATCGTTGGGATTCCCGGACGGAAGCGACGCCATCGCGAGGATCGCACCGGTCCGAACGTCCATGACCACCGCCATCGCGGCTTCGGGCGAACTGGCCAGCATCGCCCGTTCGAGCGCCCGCTCGGTCTCGTGTTGAATCGCCGAGTCGAGGGTGAGGCGCACGCCGTGTCCCGCCTGGGCGAGCCGCTCCTCGTCGACCCCGGCCTCGATCGAGCGCCCCTTCCGGTCCCGCACATGGAGGAAACGGTAGGTGTCCCCGGTGAGGTCCCGATTGAGCACCTTCTCCAGGCCGGCGGCGCCGTCGCCCGAGTCGGAGACGTAGCCGATGAGCGGCCCCGCCAGCGCCTTCCCCGGGTAGAGCCGAACCGCCTTCTCCTGCAGCCAGAGCTGGTCGTTCTTGAGGCCGGTGAGCACCTCCCGCGCCGCGGCCGGGTCGAGCCCGTCCCCGAGCTCGATGTGGCGCTTGCCTTTGCGGGTCATCAGCGCCCGGACCGCGTCCTCGGACTTCCCGACCAGCGCGGCGATCCGGGGCACTTTCGTATCCAGCAGCTCCGCCGGGAAGGTGCTCGGGTTGACGAGGAGCGCCGGCAACTTGACGCTGTAGGCCAGCAGGCGGCCCTCCCGATCGAGCAGCGGCCCCCGCGTGCCGGTGGTCACCACCGCCGTCTGGTACTGGATGTCCCGCATGCCCTCGATGCGCTCGTCGGGCATGGTCATCACCACCCCCGAGCGCAGACCGAGGAGCGAGAGGGCCAGCACGACGCCGCCGAGCAGGAACGAGATGCGCCCACGGGTACGCTCCATGAGGGCCCGCTCCAGCTCGGGGCCTCGCGCCTTGGGCGGCGTCAAGGGCACCATCCGAGACGGCGCCCGACGCGGCGTGGTGGCGGCCTTCCGGTTCACTGGCTGCCCCTGACCGTGTGGACGGCGACGGGATTCACCAGCCCGAGGGCGTCAGCCTGGACCTGGAGCCGGCCCGGCTGACGCAGCAGGGACTTCTCGAGGACGAGGCGCTCGTGGAGGATCTCCGCGGCATTGAGCGCCGTACGCGCGTCGGCGAGCTCGACGGCCCGGGCCGTGACCTGCAACCGGGCCCAGGTCTGGAAACCGAGGGCCATGGCGGCGACGAGGAGCACCACGCCGACCCGGAGCAGCACGAGCAGATCCGGCATCGCCACCGACGCCACCGGGGCCGCCGCGATCGCGCGCAGGTGCGAGCCGCCACGACGGGCGGAGGCAAGGACGGTCTCGAGGCTGGTGGTGGAGGCGCTCATGGGATCTTCTCGATCGCCCGGAGTCGGGCGGAACGGGCGCGGGGGTTGGGGTCGGTCTCACCGAGGCGGGCCTTTCGCTCGACCAGTCGAAACGAAGGCGTGACCAGCGGGTTTCCGTAGAGGTCGGTAGAGGCGCCCACGCCGGCCAGCGCGCGGAAACACTCCTTGACCGGGCGATCCTCCAGCGAGTGGAAGCTGATCACCGCGAACCTCCCGCCCGGCGAGAGGAGGCCCGGGAAGGTGGTGAGCGCCCGATCGAGCTCGCCGAGTTCGTCGTTGACGAGGATCCGGAGGGCCTGGAAGGTGCGGGTGGCGGGGTGGATACGTCCCGATGGAGGGACGACGGACGCGACGACCTCGGCGAGTTGCCGGGTCCGCAGGATCGGTCGGGCCGCGAGGATGGCCCGGCTGATGCGCCGGGAGAGTCGCTCTTCGGCGTTCTGGTAGAGGATGTCGGCCAGCTCGGCCTCTCCGAGCCGGTCCAGCCAGACCGAGGCCGGATCCCCGCTGGTCGGGTCCATGCGCAGATCGAGCGGGCCGTCGTGCTGAAAGGAGAAGCCGCGCTCCGGGTTGTCGAGCTGAGGAGAGGAGACCCCGATGTCGAGGAGGATGCCGTCCACCGGACGGTCGACGAGGCTGGGGATCCGAGAGAACGGAGCGTGTACGGCGGTGAAACGCGCCCCGAAACGTGCCAGGCGCGCGGACGCTGCAGCGAGCGCCGCCGGATCCCGGTCGACCCCGAGCAGGGTGACGCCCGCCTCGAGCAGGAGTTCGGCGTGACCGCCGCCGCCGAGCGTACCGTCGACGAAGTAGGCGCCGGGCCGCGGCGCCAGCAATGCGACGACCGCGTCCTGCAGCACGGAGAGGTGGTGAAAATCACGCACGTGCTCCGTCCGAGGAAGGATTGTTGGCTTTCCACCAGGCCTGGAAACGGGCCGTGTCCCAGAGCTCGAGCCGATCGGCCATGGAGATGGCGAGCACGTCCCGCTCGATCCCCACCATCTGCCGGAGGTGAGCCGGAATCACCATCCGCCCGCCGTCGTCGAACTCCAGCTCGGTGGCCCAGCCGAGCACACGACGCTGGAGGGCCTCCTGGGAGGGATCGAAGCTGTCGAGCTCCAGGAACTTCCGCTCGACACGGTCGCGGAAGTCCTGGTGGGTGTAGGCGCGCAGGTGGTCCCCCCAGACGATGAAGACGAGGGTGCGCGTGCGCTCAGCGTCGAGCCGGCTCTTCAAGCGGAGCGGCAGCGTGATCCGACCCTTCGGATCGACAGTGATCGGCTGGTTGAAGCGGACGTCCAGCATGCGCGCTTGGGGGGAGATGGCCCACGTGAAGATACTACTGAATGGCACTCAGATCCACCCAGAGGGAAACTTTGGTTCGAAAAGGGCCAAACACAGGTTCGAGCACGAAGACCGCCGGTCCGGTCCAGGCGGGGCCGGCGAGGCCCCTTCCCTCGTTTCGGAATACGAGACCCGGTGGGCAACCCCAAGACCGATCGCAGGAACGTGGCGCAGAACCGCAGGGCGCGGCACGAGTTCGAGATCCTCGAGACCTTCGAGGCCGGGCTGCTCCTGCTCGGTTCGGAGGTGAAGAGCCTCCGTCAGGGCAAGGCCTCCCTGGACGAGGCCTTCGTGGGCTTCGACGAGAAGGGGCACGCCGTCCTGCTTTCGGCCCACATCCCTCCGTACCTGCAGGCGAACCGCCTCAACCACGAGCCCACCCGGCCCCGGCCGCTCCTGATGCACAAGATCGAGGTGCGGCGCCTCCGTCAGAAGGTGAAGGAGCGGGGCCTCACCCTCATCCCCCTCCAGCTCTACTTCCTCGGCCCCTGGTGCAAGCTGGAGTTCGCCCTCGGGCGCGGAATGAAGCTGCACGACAAGCGCCACGCGTTGCGGGCCGCGGAGGACAAGAAGGAGACGCGTCGGGCCCTCCGCGGCTGACG
>JAYVAS010000451.1:0-4427 GCA_043750895.1 Pseudomonadota bacterium | reverse complement strand
TCTGACCAGGGCCGTCGCTACGCCGACGTCTACGACGCCTACGCCCGCACCTACACCTCCGACCTCGCGTCCTTCGAGGCCGGCGACGCGCCCTTCGTGACCTGGGAGGCCACCGTCTCGGCGGCGGTCCTCGGCAACGACTACGTCGCGGAGGTCGACGCCGGCCTGCGTCGGTCACCGGCCCAGGCGGCGGCCCCCTTCGGGCCGATCCTCCTGAGCCGCGCCCACCTGCCGCGGCCGGCGAGCTTCGAGGACCCAGGCGCCGCGTTCAACCAGGACCACCAGCTCGAGGTGTATTACGAGCAATCACCAGGTTCCCTGGTTCATGGCTGGTTTCTCTGGAGGGAGATCGACGCCGGATGGGGTCTGGACACCGACAACGAGGATATCGTCGCGTTGATGCTCTCCAAACTCGCTGAATGGGACAACCGGACAGCCGAGATCTGTGCGGCGGGGTTCTGAGCCCGCCCGCATACCTCTTCCACCGCGAATGAGGTAAACCACGCCGACGCTGGAGTTCGTATGCTGACCACCCTCCTGTTCATTCTCCCGCCCGCTCACGCTGCCCCCGCGGAAGTGGCCGACACGTGGCGGTACGCAGGGCCGTCGGGTGAGTCCGAGCAGGACCTGGACGCGATCGTCAGCGCCATCGTCGCCGCACCGGACGGCAAGCACTACCTCTGGCAGCCCGGCTGGCCGGAGTGGAAGAGCTGGGAAGACATCCCGGAGATCAAGGCGGCGGTGGACGCGCGCCGGAGTCCCCTCCCCCCCCCGGCACCCACCAGCACCACGTCGACCGAGACCTGGTCCTACTCGGACGGCGGGGCACCCCTGACCCTCACCACCGCCGAGATCGCGGAACGCATCAAGGCCAACCCCGGTGGACGCCACCTGGTCTGGAAGGCCGGCATGACCGATTGGACGTCCGCCGCGGACCTCCCCGCCTTCGCGTCCGCCACCAGCGCCGCCGCCCCGCCCCCGCCGCCCACCCGGACGCCCCCGCCCCCCCCCGTCGCCGCGCCACCGCCGGCACCGACGACGAAGGCCCCGACGACGAAGGCCCCGGCCACGCCCAGCGCCGAGCCCGGCCACGCGGCGCCCGCCTTCCAGGTCGGCGCGGACGTCCGCTCCAGCTTCGCGGTCAACGACCTCGGGTACCCGGAGACCCCTCCCACCATCACCTTCGAGCTCAACCGCTTCCGCCCCTTCATCGCCGGCTCGGTGGGGGACAACTGGTCCGCCGTGGTGTCGGTGGAGCTCACCCAGAACGACGCGATGGTGGACACCAACGGCAAGGTCACCAAGCCGAGCACGTGGTCCATCCTGCCCGACGAGGCGTACGCGCAGGGCGGCTTCACCACCGGCAAGGTGGACCACTACGTCCGGGTGGGCGCCCAGCACACCGTCTTCGGCGCCCGCGACTACTTCGACGGGTACGACGGCTACTACGTGGGCGGCAAGGGCTCCCAGGACCTGCCCCGGCTGTTCGGCGCGCTCTACGGGGAGGACCTCGGGCTGCGCTGGCACAGCGGCATCGAGGGCAAGTTCGGGGTCGACGTCCAGGTGACCAACGGCGAGGGCATCGCCTCGACCGACACCGACGGCGCCATCGACATCCTCGCCCGGGTCGAGGCCCGGCCCATCAAGTACGTGGGGCTCTGGGGATCGTTCATGACCGGTGGGCGCGACAGCGTGGGCGGGCTCGCCAGCCTCACGCTCGCGGACTTCGGCGCGGAGCTCGCCTACGGACCGGCACGGGTGTACGGCGAGGTCCTGCTCGGCGCGCTCGGCAACGTGGACTTCAACTACCCGGTGTTCGGCGCGCTCGGCGCCGCCGCCGTGGACATCCCGCTCTCGCCCCCTGCCCTGGACCACCTCGGGCTCGTGGCCCGCTACGCCGGCTACGACCCAATCCAGGGCAACGAGGTCCCTGATGCCAGCTACGCGATCGCCGGGGGCGCGAACCTGTTCTGGAACGCCGGGGAAGCGCGGACGGCGCTGACGGGCGTGCAGTTCGAGACGACCATCCCGCAGTCGCTGGACCTGCCGATCACCCACGACGTCACGCTTCAGTTCGCGGCGAAGTTCTGATCCTCGCCCTCCTCGGGTTCGGATGCGGTCTTCGCAACGTCCTCCCGACCAAGGCCGTCGTCAGCGCCGCTGAACGGGCGGTCTTCGACGGCCGGTCCCCGGCGGTGGTCACCTACACCGGGGAACCGCGGGTGCAGCCGTGGCCGGTGGTGCCGCTCCAGGTGTGGGGGCTGCGCTACGCGATGGACGTGGTCCTCGAGAGCGACGATCCGCACTGGATCATGCACGAGTACGCGCGCATCGACCTCCCGTCCGGACCGCTGTGGATCGCCAAGGACGCCTCCCCGGACGGGCTGCAGACCATCACCGCCGATGTGCCCGACATCGCATCGTGGGTCCCGGAGGTGCCGGTCCCGCGGGTGCAAGGGCCGGTGATGGTCACCGACGCATCGACGGCCGCGGACGCCGACATCTCGCTGGCCTACACCAACCCGCGTGGCGACGCCGTACAGATGCGCTACCGCGGAAAGAACCCGACCAAGGCTGCCAATCCTCGGAACGGGAACACGATGGGGCACTCCCGCCAGTCGCTGGCGGCGCTCCTGGACCTGTACCTGTACCAACCGGGCGGGACCGTCGAGCTGTCGATCGGTGGCGAGGCCCGGAAGATCCGGCGACTGTTGGGCCTCTACCCGATGAAGTTCCTGCTCGCCCAGACGCAGGGAGGCGTGGCCATCGCCGCCTACACCCAACGGGCCCTCCCCGACGACCCCCCCGGCGCCGCGGGCTTCTCGCTGGCGCGTCCAGGCACCGACTACGCGGGGGCCTGGCCCACGACCGGCACCGAGACCTGGGCGTGGGAGGCGGACCAGCGCTGGATCCGCCGGGAGGGGCCGGTGACCACCCTGCGCTACCACTTCGTGGACGGCGAGCTGGATCAGGCCCAGGTCTGGCAGGCCGGCGACGCCCTGCGGCCGATCGTCAATGTGGTGTTCCGCCCGGCCCTGCCCGACGTCCGGCGGCCCTTCGCCGGCGAGACCACCTCGGCGTTCGTGGTCGACCTCAACGATCAGCCCGGCCACGGCCGCGGCGAGGTGCGGTGCCGCTGGGAAGGCGACGAGGTGGTGGTCGCCGTGCGCCCTACCGAACCGCACTGGTTCGCCGACCGCCCGATCGACAGCCGCATCCGCTACGGCGACGGCACGGCCTCCGTCACCGCGACGCGCGTGGGGGAATCGGCGCCCCCGCGATAAACGGGGCCCCCGAGGGCACGATGCTCCAGATCGCCGACCGCACCTTCACGTCCCGCCTGCTCCTCGGCACCGGGAAATACCCCTCCTACGCGGTGATGCGCGCCTGCCACGAGGCGTCGGGCACCGAGATGGTCACGCTCGCGATCCGTCGGGTGGACCTCAACGCGCCCCCCGGCGAGAACATCCTCGACTTCATCGACCGCACCACCGTCCACATCCTCCCCAACACGGCCGGCTGCTACACGCCCGAGGACGCCATCCTCACCGCCCGCCTCGCCCGCGAGCTGCTGGGGACGGCGTGGATCAAGCTCGAGGTCATCGGCGATCCGGACACCCTCTTCCCCGACGTCGAGGGCACCCTCGAGGCGGCGCGGGTGTTGGTCAAGGAGGGGTTCGTGGTCCTTCCCTACATCTCCGACGATCCGGTGGCCTGCCGTCGCCTGGCCGACATCGGCTGCGCGGCGGTGATGCCGCTCGCCGCGCCCATCGGGTCGGGGCTCGGCATCTGCAATCCGACCAACCTCGAGATCATCGTGGCCCAGGCCCGGGTGCCGATCATCGTCGACGCCGGCGTGGGCACCGCCAGCGACGTGGCCCTGGCGATGGAGCTCGGAGCCGCGGCGGTGCTGCTCAACACCGCGGTAGCCGGCGCTCGGGACCCGGTCGCCATGGCCCGCGCGATGCGCCTGGGCGTCGAGGCGGGCGCATTGGCGCGGGGCGCCGGCCGCATCCCGAAGCAGCGACACGCCACGGCGTCGAGCCCGATCAGCGGCGTCGTCGGTTCGTGATCGGGGCGCTGATCGGCATCACCGACGGCGCCGATCCCGCGCGGGTCCGGGCCGCCGTTGCCGCCGGCCTTCCCTGTGTGCTGCTGCGCGCGAACCCCCTCCCCCACGCGCTCCTCGACCTCCCGGTCCAACTGGTGCTCCACGCCCGCGACCCGGACGCGCACGCCCTGGCCACCGCGCATGGCTTCGGTCTGCACCTCGCCGCCGACGGCGACGTCGCGCGGGTCCGCCGCACCTTCCGCGGCTTGTTGAGCCAGAGCACCCACAGCCCGGACGCCGCCCGGGCCGCCCTCGCCGCCGGCGCCGACTGGGTGTTCCTGTCGCCGATCTACCGACCCACCTCCAAGCCCGACGA
>JAYVAS010000450.1:0-3559 GCA_043750895.1 Pseudomonadota bacterium | reverse complement strand
TGGGGGTTTCCCATCGACGCCATGAACGCCCGCATCCGCTCCAACCCCATCTTCACCCCCGCGAGCGCCAGCGCGTCGAGGACGGGGTGGGTGTTCATGTCGGCGTGAGCAGGCGGAGGAAGCGGGCGACCGTCTCCCGGAGCTGGGGACGGGGGACGATGCAGTCCACCATGCCGTGCTCCAGCAGGTACTCGGAGGTCTGGAAGCCCTCGGGCAGCTCCTGGCCGATGGTCTGGGCGATGACCCGCGGCCCTGCGAAGCCGATCAGGGCGTGCGGCTCGGCGAGGATGACGTCGCCGAGCATGGCGAAGCTGGCCGCCACGCCCCCGGTGGTGGGGTCGGTGAGGATCGAGATGTACGGCATGCCGGCTTCGTCCCGAAGCCGCGCGAGCGCCGCGCAGGTCTTGGCCATCTGCATCAGGGAGTAGATGCCCTCCTGCATGCGGGCGCCGCCGGACGCGGAGATGACGATGGCCGGGACCCGCCGCGCCACCGCGCGTTCGAACTGCCGGGTGATGAGCTCCCCGACCACGCTCCCCATGGAGCCGCCCATGAAGCGGAAGTTGAAGGTGCCGATCTCGACCGGAAGCGTATCGATCGTGCAGGCGCCGGCCACGTAGGCGTCGAGCTCGCCCAGGTTGCGTTGGGTGCCGCGGAGGCGATCGGCGTAGGGCTTGCTGTCCACGAACTGCAGGGCGTCCACCGGGGCGACCTGCGCGTCTTCCCGAACGAAGCTCCCTTCGTCCATGAGCATGTGCAGCCGGGCGAGGCAATCCCACCGGTGGTGCCAGCCACAGTGCGGACACACGGCCATCCCGTCGGCCAGGGCCTGACGGAACAGGATCTGCTCACAGCCGGGGCAGCGGACCCAGAGGTCCTTCTTCGCCGGAGCGGCGCGCGGCGAGCCCGCGGGGGGCTGCGGCACCTGCTCGAACCAACGGGGGTTGTTCTCGTCGCTCACGCCGGGAGACTAACGCGAGACCACCCGTCGCGGCCCCTCAACGATGCGAGGCCGAAGCCGGCCCGCGCGTCGGCGACGCCGTGAACCCTCCTACTCCGCCGCCAGCGCCGTCTCCAGCGCCGCCTCGACCGCGTCGATGTCGAGCTCGTTCGCGTAGTAGGTCACCACCCCGTCCCGCCCGATCAGCCACTCCTGCGGGTAGGGCGCGGTGGGGAACGCCCCGGCCTCCACGTACTTTCCCCACACCGCCCCGTCCTCGTCGAAGAGCACGGGGAGCTCGAGTCCGAGCTGGTCGGCGAACCCCTGCACCGCCGAGCGGTCCTCGTTGCTCGCGATCGCCCAGACCTGCACGCCGAGGTCCTTCCACGGGCCGTACACCGATGCGTCAATCTCCGAGACCTCGGAGGGACAGGCGGGTCACCAGGTGGCGAAGAAGGTGATGAACACCGGATCCCCGATGTGGTCGGAGAGGGTCCAGGTGTTGCCGTCCAGGTCGTCGACGGTGAAGTCGGGGGCCACGATGCCGACCGGGAGCTCCCCGCCGTCATCGACGGTCAACGCCAGCGTCGGCGAGACCGGATCGGACGTCGCCAGACAGAGGTCGGTCGCCCCGCTCCCGCCCACCTCGAGCCAGGTCTCCTCGCCGGGGCCGAGGCTGAGCGCGCCGACCTCCACCACGCTGCCGTCGGAGCTCACCGCCCCCGAGAGGGTGAGCGTCCCCGCCCCCCGGTTGGTGAGCGTGGTCCGCGCCACCCCGCCGATGCGCGCGAGGGAGACGGAGGGCAGGGACAGCGAGGGCGCGCGTCGGTCCGGGTCCACCTCCCAGGTCTCGAAGATGCCCCAGTCGCCGACGTAGGCCAGGGTGTCGTCCGCGGTGACCGCGAGGGCGAACATCTCCGTCTCCACGTGCGACCACGGGATGGGGTGGGCCGGGTCCGACACGTCGACCACCTGCACCCCCTCGTGATCGGCGGCGTAGAGCCAGCGCCCGCTGACGGCCACCATCACCACCGTTCCGCCCGTGGACACCCGCGCCACCTCGATCGGACGCGCGGGATCCGAGCGGTCGAGCACCACCACCCCCGCCCCACCGACGGCGGCGTACAGGAAGTCGTCCTGCACCGCCACGTGGTAGGTCGCGCCCGGCATCGCCACCGCCGCTTCGATCACCGGCGCGGTCGGATCGGCGAGATCGATGGGCACGACGCCGAGATCGCTGTCCGCGGCGTAGAGCCAGCCGTCCTCACTCGCGGCCAGCTCCCAGGTCGCCGACAGGCCGGGGACCGCCGCCACCTCGATCGGCCGGGCTGGATCGTCGACGTCGATCACCACCAGCCCGTCTTCCCGCCCGCTGACGTAGAGGTAGCCGCCCGCCGCCGCGAGGCCCTCCCAGCCCCAGGCCCGCGTCTGGCTGAGCAGCACCGGATCCGCGGGGTCCTCCACGTTCAGCAGGTAGAGGCCGTCCTCCCGATTCGAGCCGGCGAGCAGCCCCGGGCCGAAGGGCTCGACCCGGTGCAGGCGGCTGATGAAGGTCGGATCGAGGAACAGCGCCCGCGGGGCCCCGTCGTCTCGGACGTCCATCGGGAGGTAGCCCCCCTGCCCGGCCGCCCAGACCACGTCCCCGGCGAACTCGACGTCGACGATCTCGATGAACTGCGGCGGGGTGTTGTGGGCGTCGGCGCCGCGCAGGACGAAGCCGGGCTCCCCGTTGTCGACGGCGACGCAGGTGGCGGGGAGCGGGTACCGGACCTCGGGAGTGGTGTCGGTGTCGGTGTCGGTGTCGGTGTCGGTGTCGGTGTCGGTGTCGGTGTCGGTGTCCGTCTCGGTGTCACCGACCGGATCAGGGTCGGGGTCCAACGCGGGGCGCTCACACCCGCCAAGCAGCGCCAGACCGACCAACGACGGAACGAGAGGCGGGAGCAGGACGCGCACACCGGTTCGCACGTCCCCAGTGTACACCGGGCCCGGGACGCACCAGCGCGCCGACCGGACACGGGCGCCCCCTCACACGTCCCAGGCCAGCCCGAAGAACTGTTGGCGTAACAAGCGGATCGGCGCCGGGTCGGTGGTGAACGCGACCCGGTTGGTCAGCAGCACCGCGACCCGTCGCGCGCGCGGGGAGGCCCACAATGCCGTCCCGGTGTAGCCGAGGTGACCGATGGCGTCCGCCGGCGGCCGCGGTCCGGCCGTGCTCTGCCCGCCCGGAGAGGGGGTGTCCCAGCCCAGGGCGTGGGTGCCCGGCCCCCGCTCGGTGAACGCGCGCGCCACGAGATCGGCCGGGAGCAGGGTGGCGTCGAGCCAGCGTCGGGCTGTCTCGACCACCTCCCGGGCTGTCCCGTAGAGCCCGGCGTGAGGGGCGATGCCGTCCATCCGTCGGGCGTTGAGGTCGTTGACCGCGCCGCCCCGCCGCCCGTCCGTCGGCTCCGCCGCGGGATCGCCCCACCGCAGCGGACCCCGCGCCAACGTGTCCAGGCGCGCCCCCGTGACCGCCTCGATCACCGCCCCCAGCGCGATGAAGCCGAGATCCGAGTAGGTGTGGACCGTGCCCGGGGGGTGCGCGAGGGGCTCGGCGAGCACCTGGGCGACGAGGTCGGCCCG
>JAYVAS010000449.1:0-1858 GCA_043750895.1 Pseudomonadota bacterium | reverse complement strand
CGACGAGGCCGAGGCCGCGGCCGACGCTTTCTGTGGGAGCTTCAACGCCACCTCGGGGGGCCTGGTGGTCGGTGGCGCGCCGTTTCTGGACCTCAGTCCGTTGGACTGCTTGTGCAGCGTCGGACCTACGCGGTTTTACTCCATCTGGGTTGGGAGTAACGAGAACCTACGAAGTCTCAGCGGACTTGATCGGCTGGTGAGCATGGAACAGTCCATCTACGTGGGCGACTGCCCGAACCTCGAGACGGTTTCGGGGCTCGAGGGGTTGCGGGAGATTGGCGGGGGCTTGGCTCTCGAAGCGTTGCCAGCGCTCACCGGTGTGGAGGCGCTGGGTGGGCTCCGGAGCGCCGCCGGGTTCGGGGCCTCATCCGTTGGGTTGACGAGTCTCGCCGGATTGGAGAGGCTGGGAGGAGCGCCCGGCATCGGGCTTTGGAGCAACCCGGACCTCACCTCCCTCGATGGGCTCGCGCCCCGCGCGGAATGGGGGGACTTCAACGTCCAGGGAACTCCGTTGGGGGACCTCTCCGCGTTGAGGGGGGCGACACGGCTTGGGTCCCTGTTGCTCTGGGATGCCGAGGTGCCGGATCTCGCCGACCTCTCGTCGCTTACCCGCGTCGATGGCGACTTGAACGTTCGATTGCACACCGTCTCAGACCTCCACGGCCTAGACGCACTGGCTTCGGTGGGCGGTGAGGTCTTACTCCGTACGGGTGCCACCTCGTTGGAGGGGTTGGGTTCGCTGGTGACCGTTGGTTCCATGTACATTGTTGAAGGCAATCTGCTGGACATCTCGCCGCTCGCGCTGGAGACCGTCGAAGGGGACTTCGGAATCGGATCCTGCCCGGTGCTCGAGTCCCTGGACGGCCTGCAGTCGGTCACGACGGTGGAGGGTTCCCTCGGACTCGGCCCGCTGGACGCGCTCACCTCGCTGGACGGTTTGGAGGGAATTCGGCGGGTAGGAGGCCTGATGGTGATCAATGACAACCCCTCCCTCACCTCCGTCGCCGGCCTCTCCTCCATCACCTCGATCGGCGGCGATCTCTACATCACCAACAATCCGTCCCTCTCGACCGCCGATGCCGAGGCCCTCGTGGACGCGATCGGGCGCGAGAACATCGGCGGGGAGGTATACATCTCGGGGAACGGGCCCTGACGTCGGGAGTCCGTCTCGGTGTCATGCTCCAGCAGGCCGAGGATGGCCCCAAGGATGCCCTGGTCGGTGTCCCCGTCCCTACTCCACCGGCAATCCCGCAGCCGACCACGCCTCCCAGCTCCCGACGTAGTCGGAGAGCCCGGTGCGGCCCATGAGCTCCAGTGTGAAGAACGCATGCCCGGCGCGGATGCCCCGGGTGCAGCTCACGATCAGCGGGCCGTCGGGCAGCGGGGCGAGGACCTCGGCCACGGCCTCGGGGGACCGGTACACGCCGCCGTCCGCGAGCACGTCGTCCCAGGTCAGGTGGACCGCCCCGGGGATGTGCCCGGCGTCGAACTCGCTCTCGGTGCGGACGTCGACGATGGCCGGGGTGCCGGCGGCCACGGCCTGCTCCACCTCCGGGGTGGTCGCGAACACCGCGGGGTCGGGCGTCCCCACGAAGTCGCCGGGCGCCGGCGTGGCGGTGTCCAGCATGCCCCCGGCGGCGACCCAGGAGGCGATGCCCGCGTCGAGGATCTGCACGTCGGTGCGCCCCAGGTAGCGGAGGACCCAGTAGATCGCCCCGTCATCGGCGGCGGCGGTGAGCGGATCGCCGTAGACCACGATGGGCAGGTCGGCGACGACCCCCCGGTTGGCGAAGGTGGGCGGGATCACCGCGAGCTGCGCGGCGGGCCAGGCGCCGTCGGCGTCGAGGGGCGGGAAGTC
>JAYVAS010000448.1:0-1764 GCA_043750895.1 Pseudomonadota bacterium | reverse complement strand
AACCCCGGCTTGACCGACGAAGACGGCTGGGCCCTCGTGGACGCCATCGGGGAGGAGAACATCGACGGCGAGATCCTGATTGAGGGGAACGGGGTGTAGAGTAGGACGGACGGAGAACCGCACGTGACCCCCGCCCCCCGGACACTCCTCGCCCTCCTTCTCCTTTCTGGCTGTCCCCCGGTCGAGGTGTCCAAACCCGACACCGAGCCCCCCCCGGACGATTCGGCCACGGAGCCGCTCGTCGACGGGGACGGTGACGGATCGCCCGTAGGCGCCGACTGCGACGACACGAACGCCACCATTCACCCCGGCGCCGAGGAAGCCTGCAACGAGCGCGACGACGACTGCGACGGCGCGGTGGACGAGGGTCTCCCGCTGTACATCTGGTACGCCGACGGCGATCGCGACGGGTACGGGGTACTCGAGCCCACCCGCGAGGCCTGCGGGCCCGCGCCGGGGTGGGCCGACCGGTCGGACGACTGTGACGACCTGGACCCGGCGGTGCACCCGGAGGCGCGGGACCGCCCACACGACGGCGTGGACGCGGATTGTGACGGGAGCGACCCGTGCGCCGATGCCGACCACCGTTGGTACAAGGGGAACCTCCGATTCTACCTCCGTGATGATCCGGCGGAGGTGATGACAGAGTTCTGCAAGAACTACGACGCCATCGAGGGTGGCCTCTCGATGGAAGGGGACAGCTACACCGACCTGGGGGCTTTCTCGTGCATCGTGTGCATCTCCCAGTATCTCGACATCGAGGCCCCCCGGCTCCGCTCGGCGGATGGCCTGGACAACCTGGTGTGGGTCGGGGGCGACCTGGGCTTCCCGGTGAGCGGCCTGACGGACATCTCGGCGCTGTCGGCGTTGCGCGGGGTGGACGGCATGCTGTTCATCTGGAACACCGAATTGGAAGATTTTGGGCCGCTCGCGGGGCTTGCGAGTCTGGGTGCAATGGACCTGGACGGCCTTGCCGTGCGCGACTTGAGCATGTTCACCTGGGTGGAGGAGCTGGACTACCTATACGTGAGCAGCGGATTCGTTACAGACTTGACTGGATTTTCAGGTCTGCGTCGGGCGTCGGAGTTGGCTCTCGGAGGAGGGCCGATGACGCTCGATGGTCTGGAGGGGTTGACCCAGGTGGAGACCCTGAACCTGTACGGGCTTCCCAACGTGACCTCCCTCGCGACCCTGGCGAACGCCGGAGCCCTCACGACATTGTACGTCGTCACCGACGGCCTCCGTACCTTGGAGGGATTGAACATGGCTCCGGTCGGGGAGTCCCTGGAGGTGGGGTACACGACCTCCCTGCAAACCTTGCGCGGGATCGAGGGGCTCGAGATTGGCGGCCAGATGAGCGTCTACTACAACGAAGATCTCGTCTCCTTGGAGGGGCTCGACAATATGGTCGAGACCTATTGGCTCCTCGTGTACCAGAACCCGAAGCTCCTGGACCTCACCGGCCTCGGGGCGCTGGACTTCGCGGACCGGATTTGGGTGAACGACAACGACACCCTGGCCTCGCTCTCCGGGATCGGGTCGCTGCGCGAGATCAACACCCTGGCGGTGTACGACAACCCCTCATTGGCGTCGGTGGACGGGCTGGAAGGGTTGCGCATCGTCAACGGGTCGCTGTCCATCACGTCCAACGGGACCCTCGAGTCTGTCCAGGCCCTCCACGGCCTGGAGTGGGTCCAGGATCTCACCATCGTCGGGAACCCGAACCTCTCCACGGCCGAGACGGACGCCTTGTTGGACGCCATC
>JAYVAS010000447.1:0-1640 GCA_043750895.1 Pseudomonadota bacterium | reverse complement strand
TGGACGACGTCGACTTCTCGGTGTGTGCGCACGGGCGCCCGGTGGTGATCCGCATGGACCGGGGCGAGCTCGAACGTCGCTTCCACCGGTCCTGATGCGCCCGCTGGTCATCCTCGGGCCCACGGGCGCCGGCAAGACGGACCACGCCCTGCGCCTCGCCGCCCGGTACGGGGCCACCGTCGTGTCGATGGACGCCATGCAGGTGTACCGGGGCATGGACATCGGCACCGCCAAGGTCTCCCGCGCGGACCGCGCGCGGGTGCCGCACCGCTGCATCGACGTCCGGGACCCCGACGAAGGCTGGTCGGCCGCTGACTTCGTGACCGAAGCCGATGGCGTCGCCGGTCCGGTGATCCTCACCGGTGGGACCACGTTCTACTTTCGCGCCTGGGAGCGGGGCCTCGTGCCCACGCCCGCGGCCGACCCGGCGCTACGTGCCACCCTCGAGGCGCTCCCCGACCCCCACGCCGCCCTCGCGATCATCGACCCGGTCCTCGCCGCGCGCCTCCACCCCAACGACCGGGTGCGCGTGCTCCGCGGGCTCGAGGTCTTCCACCAGACCGGCCGACCGCTCTCCGCGCTCCACGCCGAGGATCCCCAGGCGAGACGGCCGGCCGAGGTGGTCTGGGTGGACCGCGAGGATCTCTACGAGGGGCTCGACCGTCGGGTGGACCAGATGATGGCGGACGGCTGCCTCGACGAGGTGCGGGCGTTGCTGGACGCGGGGTACAGCCGGGCGCTGAAGCCGATGCGCTCTCTCGGCTACCGGCATCTGGCAGCCCACCTCGCCGGGGAGGTGGCCCTGGACGAGGCGGTCCGCCTGACCAAACGTGACACGCGGCACTTCGCGAGAAAGCAGCGCGGCTTCCTCCGTGCCGGGGGATTCTCGCCGGGGGGCGATCTCGAAGAAGCGGCCCGCCGCGCCTTCCGGGACTGAAGTTTTTGTCGCGCCGACCGTCGTTGGTGGTGTCGGTACTCCATGCGCACCCTCCTCGTCCTCGTCCTCTGCGGCTGTGACACCACCTCCGTGGTCGAGACGATTCGTATCGGGGGGGACCTGACGCAGCTCAGCGTCGACGTCGAAGCGGGGGACATCGAGGTGGTGGTCGCCGATGTCGACGTGATCACCATCACCCGCACCTTGACCGGCCCGGCCGGCAGCGTGGTGGCCGACCAGGCCGTCTCGAACGGCGTCGCGCGCATCGGGGGCGCCTGCCGGGCGTTCGCGCCCTGTCGCGTCGACGTGTCGGTCGTGGTGCCCGCAGACCTTCTGATCGACCTCCACACCGGAGAGGGGGACGTGGATCTGCACGACGTGGCCGACGCCAACGTCGAGATCGGCCGGGGCGAGCTGCACGCGGACGGCGTGGTCGACCGGCTGCACGCCCGGATCGGCTGGGGCGACGCGACGCTGAGCACCAGCAGCGTGCCCTTCGACGTCGCGCTCGCCCTTGCGGGCGGGGATGCGCGGGTCCATGTTCCGTCGGGCACCTACGACATGGATGTCGTCGCCTTCGGTGGGGACGCGATCGTAGGGGTGGTCGACGGGGTCGGGCCGCGCCTGCACGTGCGCACTCAGGCAGGTTCTGCGAGTGTTATTGGACGATCGCTCGCCGGTGGGACGGAGGCCGGCTAAAGTC
>JAYVAS010000446.1:0-2390 GCA_043750895.1 Pseudomonadota bacterium | reverse complement strand
AACTCGCTGCCGGGGATGGGGCGCTTGTCGGCGTCGGTCCGGACACAGCGCACCGCGGACACCGCGCCGTCTCCGGTGTAGCCGATGGGCTGGGCGTGCCAGACGGCCTCGATGCCGTCGACCTTGGCGGCGTCCCACTCGTGGACGTAGCCGCTCATGTTCGCCTCCTCCCCCCGGTAGACGAGCTGGACGTGGGGCACGCCGAGCCCCTTGAGCTCGCGCACCGCGTCCACCGCGGTGTTGCCGCCGCCGATCACCGCCGCGTGGGTCACCCCGGAGACGTCTACGGTGCCGGTCTTCATCCGGTCGATGAACGCCACCGCGCCTTCGACGCCCGCGAGGTCCTCGCCGGGGACACCGAGGCGGCTGTCCGGCCCGAGGCCGAGGCCGAGGAACACCGCGTCGTAGCGGCTCACGAGGTTCACGATGCCCGCCGCGTCCAGGTCCACCCCGGTCTGCACCTCGATGCCGCCGATGGCGAGCACCCACTCCACCTCGGCGGCCGCGTCGTCGCCGCGCATCTTGTAGGGGGCGACGCCGGTGGCGTTGAGGCCGCCGAGGAAGGCGCGCTTCTCGAGGATGGTGCAGGCGTGGCCGAGGCGACGGAGCTCGTGGGCGCCGGCGAGCGAGGCGGGCCCCCCGCCGACCAGCACCACGTGCTTGCCGGTGGGCGCGCCGGCGGTGAAGAACTGGAGCCCGTGCTCGACCGCGTTGTCGGTGGCGTACCGCTGGAGCTTGCCGATCTGGATGGGCGGCAGGCCCTGCTCGTTGTAGACGCAGTCGCCGACGCACAGCACCTCGACCGGGCACACCCGCGCGCACGACCCGCCGAGGATGTTGCTCTCGAAGATGGTCTTGGCGGAGCCTTTCAGGTTGCCGGTGCCGATCTTCCGGATGAAGCCCGCGATGTCGATGTGGGTGGGGCACGCCTTCTGGCAGGGCGCGTCATAGCAGTACAGGCAGCGGTTGGCCTCGGCGAGCGCCTGATCGGCCGTGTACGGCGTCTTGTAGTCGTCGAAGCGGGTTTCGCTGCGGTCGGGGGGGAGTGGCATGCGCGCGTTTCTACCACGGCCGACCCGATCGGTGGGCCCGGTGGTGTCCGGCGGCCGCGGCCGAGCCGGTGAGGAGGTGGCTCAAAGCCCTCGTACCCACCTCGCCAGGGTGACCACCGTGTCGGCGTCGAGGGTGAGCGTGGCGTGGGCGCGGATCGCGGCCTCGAGGTCGGGCGCCGAGCCGTCGTGCAGGTAGGGCGCGGTCTCCCAGGCCCCGAGCAGGGTGGGGGTGTCGAGGCCGTCCAGGCTGCCGCCGAGGCGCTCGCCGCTGGCCGCGGTGAGGGTGCCGACGTCGTGGAGGCGGACCTCTCCGAGCGCCGAGTCGGTGTAGAGCGGCGGAACGTGACACGTGTCACAGCCGCTCTCCGCGAACAGGCGCGCCCCCGCCTCGTCGGCGTCGGCCGCCCACGGGGAGGCCGGGGTGGTGGCCAGCCGGGTGACGTAGGCCGCGAGCGCGTCCAGGTCGGCGCTCCGCCCGGCCTTGGCGGCGCCCAGGGTGTCGGAGGTGGCGGCCCAGTCGGCGTCGCTCAGCAGGCCCGTCCCACCGAACGCGTTCCGGATGTCGTTCTCGAAGTCCTGGACCTCGTCGAAGTTGGCCGACCAGTGCAGGAAGCCCATGCCCGTCCCCGCCCGCCCCTCCAGGCTGGCGGTGTTGCGCAGCCCCTCACCGCGGGAGGTGAAGTCCCAGGTGAGGCCGTCATGGGCGCCGTCGGGGTGGCAGGACGCGCAGGCGATGTAGCCGTCCTTCGAGATGCGGGGGTCCGCCGCGGTGTGGAAGAGCCGCTTGCCGAGGAGCACCTCGGCGTCCAGGGGCTCGACGTCGACGGCCGGGGCGCTCCACACCAGGGTCGGGAGCGCGCCGGGCTCGCCGAGCGCCCAGAGGGACACGGTGCGGTCGAGCCAGGCGAAGACGAGCAGGCCGCGCTCGGTCCATACCAGGCCGCGGAGGCCCGACCCGGCGGCGGGCAGGCTGCCCACGATATCGACGGTGTAGGCGTCGAGGATCTGCACGACGCCAGTGCCGGGATGGGCGACCGCGACGTGGTTCCCGGTGGGGCTCGGGGCGACGGCCACGGCGCGGTCCTGGTTGTCGAAGATCTTCCGGTCTTGCCAGTCCTCGGCGACGGCGTCCACCGGCGTCACGCCGAGCGCGGCGCGGACGGTCGTCTCGAAGGTGAGCGCAGCGCCGGTGGTGAGGAGCCCCCGCCCGACGTTGGCCTGGGCGACGGGGAGGTAGAGGGTGGCCCCGTCGGGGCTCAGCGCGAGGGTCTCGATCAGGGTGGGCACACCACCGGTGACGGTGTCGCTGTCGGGGCCGGTGTGCACCGGGAGGGACAG
>JAYVAS010000445.1:0-4024 GCA_043750895.1 Pseudomonadota bacterium | reverse complement strand
TTGCAGGCCTCGTCGCCGGCGTTGAACACCGGGAATCCCAGCGCGACCTACAACGACGCCGACGGAAGCCGGAATGATATGGGGGCGTTTGGCGGGCCGTCGGGTGCTTGGTGACACTAGCCGTAGGTGATCTTCACGCCGCCGGGTCATAGGTGATCTTGTGAAGGAGCTGGGCGAGGGCCGAGCGGCGCTCCTCCAGCGGCTGATCGGTCCAGGCTTCGAGTACGGCCTGGCGGAACGCCTCGGTGTCGACCTCGTCCACTCCAGGCTCGGGGCGCTTGGCCCGAAGGGCGGCGAGTTGGAGCTTCGCGAGATCGCGCTGCTCGCGCAGCGACGGCGTTCTCCTGATCGAGAACCCCGGCGACGACCTGGGCGCCAGTCCCGCGGATGCGCTTGTCGGGGTCGGTGATCACGGCGGTGAGCCGGGTGCGCTCGCCGGCCACCTCGTCGGTCGGCGCCTCGCGAAGCTTGCCGAGGGTCTCGCCGACGAAGCGCTCGACGTTCTCCGGCGAGAGCACGCGCTGCTCGACCACCTCCATCACCAGCTTGTCGAGCTTCTCCACCCCGATCGAGACGCCAGTACACGCCGCTGGGTTCTCCTGCCGGCCCAGGTGCCGCCGCTGCCCTTCGCCGCCCCGCTGGCACGGTCCGTGCCGGTGCGGCTCGAGCTGAGCTCGCGCCCGAAAGCCCGTTTCTGCTGGTCACGGCGATCGGGCTGCGACACGAATATGCGCCTGATACCAGCCCGATCGCCCCTCAGGGCGCGAGCTCCACTCCGCTGGGCCGCTGGAGGAGCCCGAGGCGCGCCGCCCGCCATCGCAGGACCGGAACCAGCCGCCGCCCCAAGGCCATGCGCCGCCGGGCCGCGTGGGGGTCGACGAGGTGGGTCGTCGGCGGGCGATCACCCATGCGGCGCAGCAGCTCCCCGAGCGGCACGTTCAGCTCGTCTTGCAGCTTCACCCAGTCCGCAAGCAACAACCCGAGCGGGCGCAGCAGCGGCCCGATCCCGTACCGCGCTTGAAACGAGCCCATGACCCACAGGTGCCGGTGCTCGGGGCGGAGCATCCCCGCGTAGAGCTGCGGCACCTTGCCGATGACCGGCACGACGCCCGGCGCCAGGAAGGGGAAGGAGACATCGAAGCCCGTACCCAGGGCGATCGTGTCGTACTCGGCAGTTGAGCCGTCGACGAAGTGGACGGTTCGCCCTTCCACCCGCTCGACGTCCGGCCGGGGCCGGATCCGCCCGTGTTTGAGGTAGTGGAAGACCTCGGTGGAGATGGACGGATGGGCCTCGAAAAGATCGTGGTCGGGGGCCGGCAGTCCGTAGTCCTGGTAGTCGCCGACCACCACGCGCAGCAGCATCTTCACCACCGACTTCTGGACCACGAGGGGCAGCCAGGGCTTCATCAGCTCGACCGAAGGCGCACCGAAGAAGGTCTTCGGCAAGAACCAGTATCCACGGCGCAGGCTCCAGTCCGCGGCTGCGCCCACCCGCGCCGCCTCCGACACGAGGTCACAACCCGAGTTGCCCCCGCCGAGCACCAGGACACGCTTGCCGGTGAGCTGCTCGGGGCGCTTGTAGTCCTTGGAATGGAGGACCTCCCCCGCGAATGCGTGGGTCCAGCGGGGGTAGACCTTCGCCCAGTGGTGGCCGTTGCAGACCACGACGCCCCGATAGTGTTCGGTCCGATCCGCGAAGCGCACCGCCCAGCGACCCTCCGGGGTCGGCGACACCTGCTGGACCTCGGCATGGAAACGGATGCGGTCGCCGAGGTGAAAGTGCTCGGCATAGCTACGCAAGTACGCATGCATCTGCTGCCCGCTCGGGAAGTCGGGCCAGTCTGCCGGCATCGGGAAGTCGTCATACTGGGTCGTCAGCCGCGAGCTGATGATGTGCGCGGTCTCGTACACCCCATGCGCCCAGTTCCCGCCGACGTCCCCCGTGGCCTCCACCTGCACGTAGGCCACGCCGGCCTCGCCGAGGGCTTTGGCCATGGCGAGTCCCGTGGGCCCCGCACCGAGCACGAGAAGGGGATCAGCCACTTCGACAAGCTCCAGAGATTTGAATATAGTTCAACTCACCCTGAGGTGCAAGATGGAGCTCTCCAAGAAGGTGGTGGTGGTGACCGGTGCGGCCGGCGGGATCGGGCTCGCCACCGCCAATGCGTGTGCGGCCGCGGGGGCGACAGTGGTGCGGGTGGATGTGACGCCGATGCCAGAATGCCAGGTGGTGGACGTCTCCGACCTCACCGCGATGCAGGGACTCGCCGAACGGGTGGCTCGCGACCACGGCGGGGCAGATGTCGTGGTGAACAATGCGGGCGTCACGGTGATTGGCCGCTTCGAGGATCACACCGACGCCGACTGGGACCGGGTGATGGGCGTGAACTTCCGCGGGGTGCTCAACGGCTGCCGGGCTTTCCTGCCGCAGATGGTGGCGCGGAAGCGCGGCTGGTTCGTCAACGTCTCCAGCCTCTTCGGCATCGTCGGCGTACCCGGGCAGACCGCGTACTGCGCGAGCAAGTTCGCCGTGCGCGGGCTGAGCGAGGCGCTCCACGAAGAGCTCCGCGGCACGGGGATCGGCGTGACGGTGGTGCACCCGGGCGGAGTGCGCACGGGCATCATCGACAACGCGGCGGTGCGCGCCGATCCGGCCATGATCTCCCCGCTCAGCGACTTCTTCGCCCGCAGGACGGTCGCTCCAGAGCGCGTGGCAGACGCGATCGTCGGGGCGATCCGCAACGAGCGTCACCGGCTCCTGGTGTGCCCCGAGACGAGGGTGCTCGATGGCCTGCGCCGGCTGGCGCCGTCGAGCGGCAACCGCCTCGCCGTATGGGTCATGGAGCGAACGATGGGGATGGGCGGCCTCCGCTCACGCTGAGCACTGAGGCCGGCATGAATGGCAACTCGGGCTCCGGTTCGGGGAAGTGGTCGCGCAGCCAGGCCTCTGCCAGCGCATCGCCGCCCGCCTGCCGGGGGTGGAAACCCGGCCGGAGATAGGCGAGGAGCTTCCACGCGAAGCCCGGCCCCTCCTGCCGCCAGAAGGCGCGCACCTTGGCGCTGTCAGCTCGGTCCGCCGCGGTCGGCGGGTCCTGCCGGAGCAGGTGCCGGGCGGCGCTGACCCAGAAGACGGCGAGGCTGAGCCCGGCGATGCCGAAGCCGGCCATGCGCACGCCCCACCGCGGATCCACCAGGACCAGGACGTCGAAGGCGACGTCCCGGTGTTCGATCTCCTCGGCGGAGTGCCACTTGAGCATGGCCCGCATGGCCGGGTCAGCGTCGTCAAGCATCGGCGTGCGCAGGACGAGCTCCCCGAAGGTCGCGGTGAAGTGCTCGAGGGCCGCCGTCGTCGACAGGCGCAGTACCTTCGGGATGCGAACCTCGATGCGCCGGTACGCGGTGTCCTCGTACCACGCCATCCAGGACGCGATCTCGAATCCCTGGGCTTCCATGGTCGCGAACGCCGAGAGGTGGGCGCGCTGGTGCTGTGCCTCCTGGCCGACGAAGGCCGCGACGCGCTCCCGGAGCTCCGGCTCGGTGATCGCGTCCGCGTAGCCCCGCACGCTGCGGATGAAGAAGCGTTCTCCCTCCGGGAAGACGAAGTTCAGCCCGTTCGCCATCTGCGTCCGCACGCGGCCGCCGAACCAATGACGGCGGATCGCTGCGGGAACGAACTCGGGCTTCCGTACCACCGGGACTTGAGACAACGCCATGGCTGCACCGATTTGAACTCAGTTCAACTTTACGGGGCGACGCGGAGATGTCAAGTGGGCGGATGGACGAACGCGAGCGGACCTACCTCTCCCGCGACGAGCGGCACGCCCAACTGGTGGCGGTGGGGCTGCAACTGTTCTCCACGCGCAGCTACGACGAAGTGGCGATCGAGGAGATCGCGGCCGCGGCGGGGGTCAGCAAGGGCCTCCTGTACCACTACTTCACGAGCAAGCGGGGCCTCTACGCCGCGGTCGTGGAGTATGCCTCCGGCGAGCTCCTGAGCGCGCTGCTCCCCTCCCCCGACGTCGAG
>JAYVAS010000444.1:0-4738 GCA_043750895.1 Pseudomonadota bacterium | reverse complement strand
AGGGCAGCCAACGCGGTCGCACCGATCGGGACGAGAAGGCCCTTCTTCGCCGGCGTCACTTGACCGGGCCGGCTGCGGGGAGGCACGCGAGCCACCCGGGGTGTTGGGCCTCGGCGCAGTCGGGGTGCCTCTTCAGGATCAGGTCGAGGCGGTTCATGGGTACTCCACGGGCAACGACGCGGCTGCGCCCACACGGCCGCCCAAAAGTATCTCTAAACGCTGACAAAGCGTATACACGCCGGAGCTGACGGCAATGAGACGCTTTGCGCCGCGGTGTGGGCCCGGGGGACCCAGCCCCGTCCGGCCCCGACTCGCGATGGGCGTCCGACCACGGGTCGGCGACACCATCGCCAGTCCGTTCGGGGGCTGAGGACGACACCGGGACGCCGCGACGGCCGGGACCGCCTACCCGTCGCGCGCTGGCGGGACCCCTGGTGTGGTTACCAACCCCCGCCACGCCGCCCGCAACGCCGTCCCGTTCCTCAACACCCTCACCCGCGCCCGTAGGGCGACGAAGTCCACGGCGGGCGCCGGCGCCGGCTCGGCCACGAACCCGCCCCGCTTCACCTCCGCCGCCACGTCGCGGTAGGCCTCCCGGAACGGTTTGGGACGCCGCAGCGCCTCCGCCGTGGCGTAGAGCACGGGATCCAGCGCCACCGGCGTAGGTTCCAGCCCCTCCACGAGGCGCGCCGCCACCGCGAGACATCGATGGGTCGTCTCCACCCCGCGCACCAACGGCTGCTTGGTGAGCTGGAGATCCCGGTGGTACCCGCCGGGGAGCGCCACGATGTCCTCGATCTCCCGGCGCGCGGCGCGCACCCGCACCGCCGACGCGCGCAGCAGCTCGGCCACGTCGGGGTTGCGCTTCTGGGGCATGATCGACGAGCCGGTGGTCAGCGCGTCGGGCAGGCGCAGCAGCCCGAACTCGGTGCTGGCGTACAGGCACACGTCCCAGGAGAGGCGGGCCACGACGGTCATCGCCGCGCCCATCGCCCCCAGCACCGCCGACTCCACGATCCCCCGCGTGAGCTGACTCGTGGTCTCGGGCGCCTCCACCGCGCCGAAGCCGAGCAACGTCGCCGACAGTCCGCGGTCCAGGGGCAAGGGCGTCCCGTAGCCCGCGGCCGACCCCAGCGGGCAGCGATCGGCGAGGGCCCAGGCGGCGTCGAACAACGGCCCGAGGTCGATCAACGCCGCGGCGTAGCCGCCGGCCCACTGCCCGTAGCTCGACGGCATGGCCCGCTGCAGGTGGGTGTACCCGGTGAGCGGGAGGTCGGCGTGGTGCTCCCCGAAGGCCAACAACGCGGCGATGAGGGCGTGGAGCTCCTCCTCGACCGCGGCCAGCCGCTCCTTCATCCACATGCGCAGGTCGGTGAGCACCTGATCGTTGCGGCTGCGCCCGGTGTGCAGCTTGCCCGCGACCGCGCCCAGCCGGGCGGTCAACAACGACTCGACCGCGGTGTGCACGTCCTCGTCGGCCGCGGCGATCACGAAGCGCCCCGCCTCGACGTCGGCGAGGATGCCGGCCAGCCCCGCCAGCAGTTGAGCGGCCTCCCCGGTGGTGAGCAGCCCGGCCGCCGCCTGGGCGCGCACGTGCGCCGCCGAGCCCACCACGTCGTGCCAGGCCCAGCGGGCGTCGATCTCGGGGTCGTCGCCCACCGTGAACGCCGCGACCAGCACGTCGAGCCCCTCGCCCTTGTCCCACAGGCGGGTCATGCGCCCTCCAGGTACCGTTCGATCGCGGATTGGTACGCCACCGCCGCCGCGTCCACCATCGCCAGCTCCACCCACTCGTCGGCGGTGTGGCTCACCTCGGAGAGGCCCGGGCCCCACTTCACCGCCGGGACGGCCGAGAGGTGGGCCCAATCCGACAGCGTCGGGGACGCGAACATCCCCGCCTCAGGCCGGGCGGCGCGCACGCAGGCGAGGATCCGCGCGTCGGGGGGCGTGGCCACCGGCCGGAAGCGGTCACTGCGCACGGTCACCTCGGCCTTGACCGCCGCGCGCACGAGCGCGACCAACTCGGCTTGGGTGTAGGCCGCGGTGGGGCGGAGATCCACGGTGTACGTGGCACGATCGGGGATGACGTTGTGGCGCTCCCCGGCGGCCGCCACCGTCACGGCGAGGGAGGTCCGCCCCGCCACCGGGTGCATCCGGTCCAGGACCAGCCCTTCGAGGGCCAGCACGTCGCGCGCGAGCCCGTAGACGGGGTTGTCGGCGAGGTGGGGCCGCGCAGCGTGACCGGCCCGACCATGCACCGTGGCATCCAACACCAGGAGCCCATTCTGGGCCACCGCGATCTCGAGCCCGGTCGGCTCGCCCACGATCGCCGCGTCGGGCGCGGGCAGGGACGGGAGGAACACTTCGAGCCCCCCGCGACCGACCTCTTCCTCACACACCGGCGCGAACACCAGCCGCCCGCGGCCCAGCGTGGCCGACGCGAACGCCGTGGCCATCGCCGCCACGCAGCCCTTGGCGTCGTTGGCGCCGAGGCCGTAGAGGCGGCCCTCCTCCTCCGTGGGGGTGTAGGGGTCCCGAGTCCACGCCGCGGTGGCGGGCACGGTGTCGGTGTGGGAGAGCAACAGCAGCGTCGGCCCCGGCCGGCCCGAGTCCCGCACGAAGGCGACGTTGTGCCCCACCCGCAGCGTGTCCCAGCCGCGACCCCACTCCACGAGCACGTCCACCGCCGGCCCCTCCGCCCGGGAGGGCGAGGGCGCGGCGACGAGCGCGCGGAGCAGGTCCCGGGTCACTCCTCTTCCCGCCGGAGGACCAGCATGGTGCCGCAGCCCTCGTTGGTGAAGATCTCCATCAGCAGCGCGTGGGGGCGGGTGCCCTCGATGATGTGCACCCGCTTGACCCCGCCGCGGAGCGCGTCCCCCACCGCGGCGAGCTTGGGCAGCATCCCGCCCGAGATCGCGCCCTGTCGGATCAGCTCTTCCACGGTGCCCAGGTCTCCGTAGGAGACGAGGCGGCGCGGGTCCTTCACGTCCTCCAGCAGCCCGGGGACGGTCGAGCACATCACCAGCTTCTCGGCGCCCAGCGCGATGGCGAGCCGGGCCGCGACGCTGTCGGCGTTGGTGTTGAGCACCTGGCCGCTGGCATCGGCGGTCAACGAACAGAAGACCGGCACCATGTCGGCGGCGATCAGCATCTGGGGCAGGGTCGGGTCGACGGTGTCGATGTCTCCCACGAAGCCGAAGTCCACGAGGGTCTCGGTCTGGCCCGCGGGATCCCGCATGGTGCGGGGCGGTCGTTTGTGGCCGGTGATGGTCGCGCCGTCGCCGCCGGAGAGGCCGACCGCCTTGACGCCCTGCGCCGCCAGCGCCGACACGAGGTCGGCGTTCAGCTCGCCACGGAACACCATCTTGGCCAACTGAAGGGTGCGCGCGTCGGTGACTCGGCGGCCGCCCACCACCTCCCGCGGCACGGCCAGCTCGGTGGACAGGGCGTCCAACTGCGGGCCGCCACCGTGGACGATCGCGATCCGGATGCCCACGTGATGGAGCAGGGCCACATCCTCCGCCAGCGCCGCGCGCGCTGCCGGATCGGCGAGGATGGCCCCGGAGACCTTGATGACGAAGGTGCGGCCGCGGAAGAGGCGGATGTAGGCGTGGGCGCCGAGGAGGGGGAGGATGCGTTGCATGGGGGTGTCCGGGGCGGGCTGGCTAGAGGAGCCAGGAGAGGAGGAGGGCGGCCTGCACCGGCTCACGGTTGGCGGCCTGGGGGACGACGCGGCTCTTGGGGCCGTCGAGGACCTCGTCGGTGACGATGACGTTGCGGCGGACCGGCAGACAGTGGAGGAAGGCCTTGGCGGTGGCCATGCGGTCGGCGGTGACGGTCCAGTGGCCCATGTTCGCGACCCGGTCCACGTGGGTGTCGCGCTCACCGGAGCTCCACCCCTTGGCGTACACCGCGAGCGCGCCATCAGCCGCCGCGTCGGGGTCGGTGGTCTCGGTGATGCGGGCGCCGGTGTCTCCGCAGAAGCTGCGGGTCCGCTCCATCTCCTCCCGATCGAGCTCGAAGCCCGGGGGGGCCGCCACGTGCAGGTCGGCGCCGCCCAACACCGCGGCGCGCACCACCGAGAGCGGCACCGCCTGCGGCAGCGGCTTGTGGTGGGGCGCCCAGGTCAGGCACACTTTCTTGCCACGGAAGTCCCCTCCCCCCAAGTCGCAGAGGGTGAGTTGGTCGGCGAGGCCCTGGCAGGGGTGGGCCAGCGCACTCTCCAGGTTCATCAGCGGCGAGCTGGCGTAGCTGGCGAAGGAGCGGATCACCTTCTCGTCGCGCACGTGGTCCTTGGGGAAGGCGCGCACCGCGAGCACGTCGGCGTACTGCGAGAGCACCGGCGCTGCCTCGCGGACGTGCTCCTGCGCCGCGCCGTCCATGACCACCCCGTCCTCGAACTCCATCGCCCAGGTGCCGCTGCTGGCCTGGAGGTGGACGAAGTGGGCGCCGAGGCGCCCGGCGGCGACCTCCATCGAGGTGTGGGTGCGGAGCGAGGGATCGAAGAACAGCGCCACCACGGAGCGGCCCGCGCACAGGCGCAGGCGACCCAACTCGAGCCGGTTGCCACGGTAGAGCCGGGCGAGGTCGAGCAGGGCCTGGGTGCCTTCGACGCCGGGCTCCAGCCCGTCCAGGTAACGGAGGCCGTGCCAGTGGCGACGCACCTGGGCGACGCCCTCGTGCAGGCGGGTTTCGAGAGTGGCGGGCATCACAGGCTCCGGAGCGTGGCGGCGAGCGC
>JAYVAS010000443.1:0-2828 GCA_043750895.1 Pseudomonadota bacterium | reverse complement strand
GTGATTGGGGTCCTCGTAGCGGACGAGGCCCGTGGCCCCGTCGAGGATGCGGAACACCTCCTCATCGGCGTAGAGCACCTCGAGGACGCCGTCGCCGTCGACATCCCAGCCCGAGCAGCCCGCGAAACCGCTGTTGTCTGCGATGGCCGCCGTCCACACGGTGGTCCCGTCCGGCTCGACGAGGTGGAAGGTGCCGTAGGCGGGCCAACCCACCTCGGGTCCGCCGTCGCCGTCGAAGTCACCGACGCACGGGGGACCTGGGTGAGCGGGGGCTCCATAGCTGACGCTCGTCACCAGGGTCCCGTCGTCCTCGAACAACGTGTAAGCGTCGCCGACGAACGCCACCTCCGCGGCGGGATCCCCGTCGGCCTGCACCACGAGGGGCCACATGCCGTACTCCCCGGCGAGCTTCGAGGTCCACAGCAAGTGGCCCTCGTCGTCCCAGGCGCTCCCGGCCATCAAGACCTCCTGGTCGCCGTCGAGGTCGATGTCGGCGACAGCGGCAGTGCGGAGCGGGAAGCGTGAGCTCGCGACCCCCATGGAGAATCGGGTCTCGCCGTCGGCGCCGCTGACCACGAGGTCGTCGGCGATGACCTCCACGGTCCCGTCGCCGTCGAGGTCTGCGGCGGTGATTCCGGCGTAGGTTCGGTTGGTGACCGTATCCGTCGACTTCCAGAGGAGGGCGCCGTCACCGTCCAGACACAGCACCTCTCCCGTGTCGGTGATGGAGACCACGTCGGGGCGGCCGTCCCCCGTGACGTCGGCGACCGCGACGCTGTGCATCAGGCCCACCCCTTCCCAGGCCCACTTCTCGGCGCCGGTCGCTCCCTCGAGGGCGAGCAGGGTACCCCCGGCGTTCACCACGACGTCCGCATCGTCGTGGGCGTCCACGCGGCCGTCGCCGTCGTCGTCATCGAGATTGCCCACCATGGGCGTGGCGTAGACCCAGGCGAGATCGGTGTACGCCGACCCGCTGACCTGCCAGCGGACCTCCACGTTCCACGGGTCGGCGACGGGCCAGGCCGCCACACAATCCGGCTCCACCGGGATGGTGCCGGCGGTACCGAGGTCCAACGGGGGGCAGGTGGTGTCCAGGCAGTCGGCTCGGCCGTTGCCGTCCTCGTCCGGCCAGCCTTCGTCTACGGCCCCATCACCGTCGTCGTCGGCGCCGTTGCAGTCCTCCTCGGCGGTGCTCGTCGAGCCGGAGTCGTCGGGTGGGGGGGTGGCGGTGGAGTCGAAGGCCGGCGGATCACCCTCCTTCTCGACGAGCCCTCCCTCGACGACACAACCGACCGAGGCGAACAGCAGAAACGAGACATGTCGGCAGGTGGACATTCGGCCTCCCCGTAGGGTGTGGTGGAACGTGGGTCCGATCGCTCAGGGCCTGGGCAGGAGGGTCACCGTGGTGATTCCGTCGATGCGCTCGTCGTTGGTGAACATCTCGATCACGTCGCCCGTGGCGCGGTCGTAGACGCGGACCGCGTCGGTGGACGAGCTCGCGACGAGGACCGTGGACGCCTCCAACGCCATCCCCGCGGCCCCCCGCACCTCAGCGAACATGTCCACCGCGCCATCCGCGTACCGCCGTAACACCACGTCGCTCCCGTTCCCGCTGGCCCACAAGGTCCCGGCCTCGTCGAACAGGATCCCGCGGGGCGCTGCAAGCCCGTCCTCAGCGTCGAGCACGACCTCGACGAAGGCCCCGGTGGCGCCGTCGTAGCGGAGAACCGCGTCGCCGTACCAGCTCGGCACGTAGAGGTCGCCGTCATCGTCCCACGCGAGCGCGATGTCGGGCCCGTCCAAGCCCCCGTCGCCCGCGAGGACGAACGTGTCGACGAAGGTGCCGTCGGACTCGAAGCGGAGCACCCGGTCGTCGTTGAACGAGGACACGTAGAGGCGCCCGTCGGGGCCCCATGCGGCGGCGGTTGGGCCGTCCAGGCCACCCGCTTCCAGTTCGGCGGTCTCCCGGTCCTCCCGCAGGAGCACCTCCCACATCGAGAGGTCGGTGGGGTCGAAACGACGGATCTCGTTCTCCTCCTCGGCGCAAACGATCCAGCTCCCGTCCGGGCCGACGGTGATCGTCTGCGCGCCCGGCGCGTCGAGACTGCCCCAGAAGCTGCCGTCGGCGCGGTCGTAGAGGGTGATGGTCCCCCCGAAGTAAGAACCCACGGCGACGAGCGGCGTCACCGGGGGTGACGTTGCGGTGTCCGTGGGCGGCGAGCTGTCGCCCGGCGTCGGGGTGGTGGTCGGGTCGGCGGGGGTGTCGGCAGTGCACGCGACGGCGAGGAGGAGGTACATGGGCGACTCCGCCCCGGACTGTAGAGGGGCGCCCTCGGGCGCGCTTTCACGATCGTGCTCGCCACGCGGAAGGGGTGAGCCCGAAGGCCCGCCGGAAGCGGGTGGAGAAGTGCGCGTGGCTCGCGAACCCGTGGTCCAGCGCGAGCGTCGTGAGGTCGCCCACGCCAGCTTGTTGAAGGTGCATCGCGGCCCGCCGAAGGCGGAGTCCCTCGTGCCATCCGTGGATGGTCGTGCCGGTGGTGCGGCGAAACGCTCGGCACAGGTGAAAGGGTGAGACGCCGAGGCGGCGGGCGAGATCAGGGATGGAGAGGGGTTCGCGGCTGAGCACGGCCCGGGCCGCGCGGCTCAGGTCGTGCGCGTGAGGGGGCACGGTGGGCGCGGGCGCGAGGCGCTCGACCAGGCGTCGGGTCGCATCCACCGCGGCGAGCGCGGGCAGGGACCCCTCGCGGAGGTCGGCCACGAGCGCCGCCCAGTCGAGCCAGTCGCGTGCGCCCAGATGGAGGTAGCTGCGGGCGAAGGGGGCGGTCGCG
>JAYVAS010000442.1:0-2586 GCA_043750895.1 Pseudomonadota bacterium | reverse complement strand
GGGCCGGGGTTCTCGGTGCTGGCCGACACCATGGAGGGCGCCGCGGCGGAGCTGGACGGGCAGGGACAGCCGTGGCGTTGGGCGGGCTTCATCTGGATGCAGGGAGAGTCCGACGCGCTCGACGCCACGATGACCGCCGCCTACGAGGTCAACCTGACCCGGCTCATCGACGCGGTCCGGACCATCACCGACGAGCCAGAACTACCGTCGTCCATCGGGCTGATCTCGCGGGAGTCCTATTGGACCTACGCCGATGCGGTGCGGTCGGCGCAGCAGGCCGTGGCCGACGCCGACCCCTTCGTCGTCACCGTGGAGACGGACGATCTCCCGAGGAACAGCCTCGATCTCGCGCACTACGACGGCCCCAGCAACCGCGTGCTCGGGACCCGCTTCGCCCTGTCGGTCCTGGAGGGCGTGGACGTTCCGCCCGGGGTCGACGCCCCCGCCGCGGCGCTCACAATCTCGGGCGGCTCCACCGACTACGACTTCACCGGCACCTGCGGCTGGGAGTTCGCGCTGCCCGAACCCATCCTCGTCACCGATCTGGGCGCCTATGGCGCCAGCTACCTCTCCATCTCGGTCGACGTCGGCATCTGGGACGAAGCGGGCAACCTCGTGGCCCGCGCCAACGTGCCGTCCTGGTACGACGCCCCTTCGAACTGGCGCTCCGGCGTGTGGTACGTCGCGATCGACCCGGTCCGACTCGCGCCCGGGGTGTACCGCCTGGGGATGGTCTCGTGGGACGGTGACGCGGATCGATACTTGAACGATGTATCAGGAACCTTCGCGGAGGGGATCCGGTACACCCAGGGGGTGTACGCTCAGGGCTACTGGCTCACCTACCCGGCCTACAGCGCCGGAAGTGGGACCGTGAGCTTCGTCGGGCCCGACTTCCTCTTCGTGCCGACGGACTGACACATCAAGGTGTATCACGTGCGCGGGGTGTCCTCCGTGGTCGCTCCCAGCTCCTCCAGCAGGGTTCGATACCAGCGGGTGGCGGCTTCCACGCGTGGGGCCTCGGCAACCACGCCCCACACCACCGAGAGGGTGCGGTTGGTCGTCTCGGAGGTCTTGGTGCGTTGGGCGTCCTTGACCGCGTTGGCGCAGGCGCCGGCCGCGTCGAACAGGCACAGCAGCCCGCCGATGTCGATCTCCTGGCCCGAGGCGTTGAACACGTAGGCGGCGTCGGCGGCGGCGAGGCCCACCCGGAACGGGGCCTCGGCGCGATCGAGGTCGACCACGCTGATCGGAAAGCCGCTGTGGAGCGAGACGACGTTGCACACGTCCACGGCGGCGTTGATGCTCCCGAGTTGGCCCTCGGCGCTGGCCTTGCGGAGGTACTCCGAGGCCGGCTTGGAGCGGCCGGTGGGCTTGAAGCCACCGTGCCGGAGCAGATCTCGCACCGCCGCGCGGAGACCGTCGTCGGGAGGCGGAAACGGCGCGGGGGCGTCGGGGGCCAAGCCGCTCCGCAGCGTTTCGGGAGAGGGGAGCTCCCCCAGCGGTCGGGGGAACCGGGTGACGAAGGCGGTCGCGTGGAGCAGGGGATGGGCGTCGAAGCTCAGCATGGGCTTCGGCTAATCCTCCCGCACGCTCGGCGACCAATTAGCGGGGGCCATGACCTGGATGCCCCCCAACGCCACTTGGATCCGCCGGCAGGGGCGCTCGGTGGTCCGCGCCCCGGCGGGATCCCTGACCGAGCGGATGGAGCACGCGCTCCGCGAGGGAGGCGGGCTGGTGGTGCTCGGGGCCTTCGGATCGGGGAAGACGGAGACCTGCCGGAGGGTCGGGGCGGCGTTGGGGGTGCCGGTGGTGCCGCTGCGGGTGGTGGCCCGGGCCGCGGACCCCGATGCGACGCTCCGGGGCCTGATCGGGGGCAGCGAGGTCGCGATCCTCGATGGCCTGGACGAGATCGGACGCCCGGACGTCGGGGGCGTCGCCGACTTCGTGGACCTGATCCTGCGTCCGCTTCGACGGTGGGTGCTCACCTCGCGGCCCGGTCACGTCCGCACCGATCTGGCCGACCCGGACCCCGCGCAGGTGGACCTCTTCGACCACCCGCTGTGCGAGATCGACGCCTACCCGGTGCCGCCCGGCGCGCCGACCTGCTGTGCCGAGAGCCCGGTGCTGCTCGCGCTCTGGCGCGCGGGGGCCCACGGGGAGACGCCCCGGGAGCTCGCCGAGAGCTTCTTCGCCGGTACCGGCGCGCACGACGCCCTCGAAGCCCTGGCCTGGCAGAGCTTCGTGGGCCGGGAAGAACGACACGAGGGGGGCTCGTTCACCCGGGACCAGATCGCCCACCTCCCCGCCCGCCTGTTCGTCGAAGACCTGGACGGCCGGTGGCGTTTCGGACACCGATCCCTCTACGATGCCCTGGTGGCGCGGCGACTGGGGCTGGTGCTCGCCGAGGGGAACGGCGGACCGCCGGACGCCCTCACCGGGACGGCGCTCTCGGGGGCGATGCGCGCCTTCCTGGTCGGGCCGTTCACGGGGTGGACCTACGACGCCGACTGGGTCCACGTGGCCCGCGGGAACTTCGTCTCGGGCGGGGCGCGCTCCTCCGACGAACGCCCGCTGGTGGTCCGGCAC
>JAYVAS010000441.1:0-12922 GCA_043750895.1 Pseudomonadota bacterium | reverse complement strand
TACGGCCCGTTCCCCGAGATGTAGACCGCTCCGCCGATGTTGTCTCGGCCGATGGCGTCGACGAGGGCCTCCGCTTCCGCGGTGGACAGCGAAGGGTTGTCGGTCACGTAGAGGTCGCCGCCGATCGACTCGAGGTTGGCGAGACCGGAGAGGGAGGTCAGGGTGGCGTTTCTGGTGATGTACACATACCCGCCGACCGAACGCAGCGCCGCGAGGTCGTCCACGTTCACCAACGTGTCAAGATCGCCGAGGTACAGGTGGTCACCCACGGAGAGCAACCGATCCAACCCCTTCAGCGACGTCAGGGTTGAGGAGACACCCACCCCCACGGCGCCAGGCACCACTTCCAGGGTCAAGGGCTCAAGGGAGATCAAACCGTCGCCGCCCACGCTGAGCCCACCCACGCTGGTGAGGTTTTCCAGGCCCGTGAGAGACGATCCAGCGTCGCCGACCGAGAGGGTCCCCCCCACGGTGGTCAGGGACTCCAAGCCCGTCAGATCCGTCAGCGACAGGATCACGTCCAGGGTCAGGTCGCCCCGGACGACTTCGAGGCTCTCCAGGTCACTCAGGTCCGCGAGGTTGGAGAAATCTGCGAGGTACAACGTCCCGATGGACGCCGTGCCGCGGAGCGCAGCGAGGTCGTAGGACGCCATTGCATACGCCGCGAACGACGTCATCGCTGGAGCCGGGGGCACCCCGTCCATGGAGGAGAGCGAATCAAGGCCTTCCAGGGTGATGGTGGCAGGCGCTGGGTCAAAGTTGCGGAGGCCGGTGAGGGTCCCGATGCCCAGCACCAACAGCGAAAGTGTGTCCGCGGACCTGAGGCCTTGGAGGCCTTCGAGATCCCGCAGGAGGGGCAGGTACTCGAGATAGACGCGTGGCGCCCGCTGAACCCCCTCGAGGCCCGTGAGGGAGGACAGGCTTGGGCAGTCGGTGACGGTGATTCCTTCGTCCACCGTGACGATGCGCTCGAGGCCCGCCAGCGAGTCGAGGGCGTCGTTCTCCCGCACCGATATCAGCGCTCCGACCGAGCACAGGCAGGAGAGCGAGGTGAGGTTGAGAAGGGGGGTCCGGAAGACGTAGAGACCACCCGAGACCGCGTTGTACTCAGAGCAGAACGCTGCGGCGACGGCCTCGGGCGCGTCGGCTTCGAGCGCGAGGTCCCCGTCGTACACGGCAAGGGTCTCGCAGGTGTAGTCTTCGTCACAGTTCGCATCCAGGCCGTCCCCCGCGAGGTCCAAGGCCTCGGGATGGACGTCCGGGTCGGTGTCATCGCAGTCGCCCGCCACGGCTGCGTATGCGTCGGGCGCTACACAGGCCGTGACGGCCCCGGTGGTGATGCCCCATCCGTCCCCGTCCGCGTCGGGGTACCATGGTGTCTGCGGCAGTCCTTCGTCCGCAGTGCCATCGCAGTTCTCGTCCTCGCCGTTGCACGCCTCTGGGGCGTCGGGATGGACCGAGGGATCGCCGTCGTCACAATCCTCGGGTGCGAACCATCCGTCGCCGTCGCCGTCTTGCGGCAGGGCCGCTGTCGCGGTGTCCGGTGCCGGCTTGGGTTCGGCCGTGCAGGCCGCGAGCAGGAGCAGGATGGCGATCTGCATCACCCCAGGGTCCCCGATCTCCGGTCTGCCGTCCAGCCGGGCGGGACTGGCATGGCCGCCCGCCCCCTTCCGCACCGCGGTGTTGGTGCTGCTGCTGGGGGCGGGTTTGGGGTTGGTGCGGGGTACACTCCCCTGATGCTCCTCGTCCTGCTCGTCTCCTGTGCCAAGCCCATCGACGCGCCGAAGGACCTGGACGCGCTGTTCCACTACCTCTGGTTGAACTACCAGACGGGCTCGGATGCGGAGATGCTCGCCGCCGCGGCCAACCTGGACCCGCTGATCGGGGAAGCCAGCGACGGCCTGCTGACGCCGCTGTCCGACGCCGAGCAGGCGACGGTCGACGTCCTGTCGGGCCAGGACGTCGCGGAGGCCACCGGCTGGTTCGTCGCCGGGCCGCTCGGTTGCCCCTTCGACGACACCGAGAAGATCCTCTACGCGCTCGACCAGGAGGGGCTGTACGAGTCGGCGACCGGGAAGGAGTCGTACGTGGCCTACGATCGGGTCTACACCAGCGACATCGACGCGTACGTGGCCCGCCAGACCCCCTTCGTCACCTGGACCACCACCTACACGGTCACCCCGGTGTTCACGACCTACACCGCCGAGATCTCGGGGAGCATGCGCTACGTTCCGGAGCAGGACGGGGTGGGGCCGATGGTGCTGCAGCGGTCCTACCTGCCGGAGATCGCCACCTTCGAGGCGGAGACCCAGGACTTCTTCGAGCAGGACTACCAGCTCGACGTCGTGCTGCCGTCGGGGAACAGCGCGGTGCACGGGTATGCCAACTGGCGTGACCTGCAGTCCGCCGGCCTCGAAGACGAGTCGGGCGGGGTGCAGAACCTGCTGATCGACGGGCTGGTGGACTACTACGACGACCTGGGCACGGTGTGCGCGGCAGGGGGGTTCTGAGCCGGGAGGCGGCCTCGGCCCGCCGTTGAATCGCCGTCTACGGGTGGTCGGCGGCGTTCCAGGGGTCGGTCCCCATCCCGGACTCTTCGCCGTCCAGCCAGCCGTCGCCGTCCACGTCGGGGTTCGTACAGGCTCCGAGGTACGCGTCCGTGACGTCGGGACGTCCGTCGTCGTCGGTGTCGGCGTCGGTCGGGTCGCACCCGTTGACGAGCTCCGAGAGGGTGCGGAGCCGGTCCCCGTCGGGGTCGGAGACGAAGGCGCGGTCGTCGGCGGGGTCCAGCGGGTCGCCGCCGTAGAGGTATTCGGTGTCCATCGCGCCGCCGCCGTCGGAGTCCTCGTCGGTCGGATCGGTCCCCGCGTCGACTTCGTCGGCGTCGCCGAGCCCGTCGTAGTCCAGGTCGGCGGACCATCCTGGGGTGCCGAGCGCCCACTCTTCGACGTCCAGTAGTCCGTCGCCGTCGCCGTCCGCCGCGGTGGGGTCGGTCCAGTTGTCGGCCGAGGTGGTCTCCTCTCCGTCGCTGAGACCGTCACCGTCGGTGTCGGCGACCAGCGGGTCCGAGTGCCAGGCGAACACTTCGTCGTAGTCGGTCGCCCCGTCTCCGTCGGTGTCGCGGGCGTGGCGGGCTTCGGCGTCGGCGCACTCCGCGGCGGCGGCCGCATCGGCTGCCTCTGCTTCTGCTCGCGCTGCGGCCCATGCGAGCTCCTCCTCCGGCGTCGCGCCGTCTCCGGGCTCGTTGGGAAGCAGGGAGACCGCGAAGCCAAGCAACTCGCATTCCGAGAGCACGTACGCGGCGCCGTAGCCACCACCGCTCCACGCCACCCCCTCGTCATCGGCCGGATCGAGCGGGTCCGCTCCCCACTGCGCCTCGCCGTCCGAGGTTCCGCCATCGTCGGTGTCGTTGTCGAACGGGTCGGTGCCCCACGCGGTCTCCTCGCCGTCCTTCAGCCCGTCGTTGTCCCAGTCGTCCTCGACGATGGAAGTGCCCCAGGCGAACTCCTCGTCGTTGGTGAGGCCGTCCCCGTCCAGGTCGGCGGTCCCCAACGTCGAATCGTCGTCTGGCGTGAAGTAGCAGGCCGTTCCGTACCGATAGGTCTCTTCGAGGTCCGACACCCCACCGCCGTCCGAATCGGCAAGGAGCGGCGAACAGCCAGAGCCCACGTCGTCGAGGTCGTCCAGTCCGTCGGCGTCGGTGTCCGTGTCGTTCGGATCGGAGCAGTACCAGCCGGACTCGTACGCGTCGCTGATCCCGTCGCCGTCGCCGTCGGTGTCCGTGTCGTGGGACCAGTCGACGAGCCTGCCGAGGCCCAGGGTGGCGTCGAGGACCTCCATGTGCCAGCCCCCGTCTCGGCCCACGAACATCGTCGCTCCGGCGCACGAAGTCGAGAAGTACGCAACCTCCCCGCGACCTCCCGTGAGCGGGATCCGGGCCTTGAGGCCGCGTCCGTCGGTCCCCGCCGCCCAAAGCCGGTAGGAGGGGCCCTCCATCACGGTCAGGTGGACCTCGAGCTGGACGCCTTCGACGCCCGGCAGGTGATCGACCGCCACGTAGGGCGATGGGTCCCACCCCTCCGGAGCCGTCACGATCGCCGTGTCCGCGTACTCGGTCCCCGTCGCCCAAACCAACCCGATCCCTAAGAGCATGTGGCTTCCCTCTCGCCGCCATCGGTCGCGCTGGCCGCTCTTTGAGGGCGCGCCGCCCGTCCCTCTACTCCCCCGCCCCCTTGCTCCGCCGGTACATCTCCTCGATGACGTCGGCGTACTTGGTGCTCACCACCTTCCGCTTGACCTTGAGGCTCGCGGTGAGCTCGCCGCCCTCGACGGTCATCGGGCCCGGGAGCACCTCGAAGTACTTGATGCTCTCGAAGGAGGCGAGCGTCTGGTTGACGATGAGGACGTGGGCCTGGAGCACCTCGCGGACCCGCGGATGCGACGGCTCGGCCGGGATGCCTTCCCGCTTCGCCCACTCGGTGAGGTTCTCGGTGTCGACCGAGAACAGCGCCACGCAGTAGTTCCGGTTGTCGCCGATGACGACCGCCTCCTGGATGAAGCTGGGCGCCTTGAGGCGGGCTTCGATCTTCACCGGCGCGATGTACTTGCCGCCGCTGGTCTTGAGCAGCTCCTTCTTCCGGCCGGTGATGGTGAGGAAGCCGTCCGCGTCGAGCGAGCCGAGGTCGCCGGTGTGGAACCAGCCCTGGTCGTCGAAGGCCTCGGACGTCGCGTCGGCCCGGTTCAGGTACCCGCTGGTGATGTTGGGGCCCTTGGCCAGCACTTCGCCGTCCTCGGCGATGCGCAGCTCGACGCCCTTGATCGCCTGGCCGACGGTCCCGATGCGCATACGCCCCGGCCGGTTCGCGGTGAGACCGGGGCAGGTCTCGGTGAGGCCGTAGGCCTCCAGCAGCACGAGCCCCATCGCGAGGAAGAACTCGTGGACATCGCTCCGCAAGGGGGCCGACCCGGACAGCAGCACCTTTGCGCGGTCGAACCCGAGGCGGGCCCGGAGCTTGGAGAACACCAGCTTGTCGGCCAACGCGTTCTGCATCCCCAGCCAGAACGGGAGGGGGCGCCCGGTGGTGACGTAGGGGATCGTCTCCCGACCCACGCCCATGGCCCACGCGAAGATCTTCTGGCGGACGGGCGGCGCGGCCGCGACCCCGGTCTCGATCTTGCCCTTCATCTTCTCGTAGACGCGGGGCGCCCCCGGGAAGAAGCCCGGACGGGAGGCCGCGAGGTCGGCCGCGAGGGTGGGGACGGAGGAGATGATGAGCGGGCAGGAGAAGAAGGGCCCACCAAGCTCGATGAGCCGGCCGAAGGAGTGGGCGAGGGGGAGGAACAGGAACAGCCCGCCCACCTGCACGTCCGGGCCGAAGATCCCGACCTCCTCGATGTTCTCGAGCAACGACAGCATGTTCCCGTGGGTCTGGATGACGGCCTTCGGGGGGCCGGTGGTGCCCGAGGTGTAGGTGAAGGTGGCGATGTCATCGCGCTTCACCATCGCGAGGCGGCGGCTCATCTCGGGCCGAAGCTCGGCGAGACGGGCCTTTCCGCGCGCCTCCACCGCCTCGAGGCTCTCCCAGTCGTCCGCGGGCTCCAGGCCGGTGGGATCGACCACGATGACCTTGCCCTTCAGCGGGAGCCGCTCGACGGGGTAGTCGATGTCGAAGAAGCGGAATCCCCCGCGCATCGCCCGCACCTTGCCGAGCTGCAGCGCGTTCTCCGCGACCACGAGCACCACCCCGGGGTCGGCGTGCATGAACCCGACCTCCTCGGGGAGCAGGCTCGCGTAGACGGGAACGGTCTGGAGCCCCACCGACATCGCCGCGAAGTCGAGGATCACCCACTCCATCGAGGTGTTGCCGATGATGCTCACCCGTGCCCGGTCGGGCAGGTCGGTCGCGGTGAGGAGCCCGGCGGCGAGGTGATCGATGCGGGGCATGACGTCCCGCCAGGGGACGTCCACGTAGGCATCGCCCCGGCGTACGCGAAACGCCGCATCGTCGAGGTTTCGTTGGGCGCGGTCCAGCACCATTGCGGGGATGTGGGCGTCGGACATGGAAACCTCGTAGGGGGGGATCCGGAGAGCGGTCTCCGGGTGTGCCGACGTTCTACCACGCCCGATTGGGGTCTCCGCAAGGGCGATCCGAGCGAAGGCGGAGCGGGCTACGCGCTTGTCGGGGGGCTCCTGACCGACCGCGGGCGGGTTCCCGCCGCGTAGAACGCGCCGAGGTACACGATCGCCACCGCGTTGAGCACGTGCCACAGCGCGTGGCCGTTGAACACGTGCTGGTCGGGGTCGCAGAGGACCTTGGTGATGTCGGCGACCCACGCCACCAGGGAGACCGCGAAGACCGCGAGCCCGATGTACAGGTCGCGGTACCGGGCTGGCGCGGGGAATCCGCCGAGGCGCAGTTGCAGGCCGAGCCCCACGGCGAGCTCGACCCCGAAGAGCGGGATGCCGATGGGGCGCACCAGGAGGTTGAGCGCCACGCTGCCGCACACCAGCGCGACGTAGAGCCCCAGGATGCGGCGGGAGGTGAGCCCGTTGCGCTCCCCGAGGGCGTACGCGAGCAGCAGGCACGACAGGAGGTACATGCCGGTCTGGTCCACCAGCTCGCCCGCGAAGGTACCGGAGGCGTGGAAGAAGAAGCTGCCCACGCCGATCAGGAGCTGGGCGAGGATGGCGGGGAGGGGCTGGTGGGGCCGGCGCAGCATCCAGAGCGCGCCGACGCCGTAGGCCACCGCCGACCACGCGTTGGCGGGCTCGCGCACCACCTCGCACAGGCGCGCCTCGCAGAAGGAGACGGTCCCGGGCGCCCAGTCACCCCACGGGCACGGGGCGAGGGCGGGGTTCATGGGCGGTAGGCCGGGGGGCGCATCGCGGGCAGGTCTATCGTCGTCGAGCGCTACTCGACGTAGCCGAGGGCCTTCAGCCGGGCGGCCTCCTGCACCCGCTCGTCCTCCGCCAAGGCCTCGCGGATCGGCCCCGGGGTCCCCACCGGCGTGGCCCCTTCCCACGCCGCCTTGTCGGCCAACAGCGCGGGGTCGGCCGCCAGCGCGGTGAGCTCGTCCGGGTCCGCGCCGAGGTCGAAGCTGTGGTCGCCCTTCGCGGGCTCGCTCACCAGGCGACGGACGCCGTTCTCGGTGACCGCGACCAGGTCGTCGCGCTCGGCGATGGTCACCGCGTCGGGCCGCTTCTGGTACCAGGACACCCCCTGCCAGCTCGACGGAATCGGCACGCCCACCGCGTCCACCACGCTGGGCGCGAGGTCGATGAGCCGCGCCACCGGCCCGCCCACCCGCGTCGGTGCCTGCCCAGGGACGTGGATCAGCAACGGCACCCGGGTGACCTCCTCGCGGGCCGAGCGGTTGTGCCCCAACTGGCCGTTCGCGCCGAGGTTCTCGCCGTGATCCGAGAAGAGGACGATCACGGTCTTGTCGGCCTCGCCGGTGGCTTCGAGCGCGGTGAGGACCTGGGCGATGCGGACGTCGGCGTCGTACACGGAGGCGTGGTAGGCGGTGCGGAAGGTGGCGAGGTGGTCCGCTTTGTCCTCCTCGCGGGCGGAGTAGTAGTAGTCGTAGCCGTAGCCGGGCTTGGCCGGGGGCGGGAGGTCCGAGCCGATGGCGGCGAGCGCTTCGGCGGTGGGGAGCAGCCCGACGTGCGGCCCCTTGAGGTGGACGTAGAGGAAGTGCGGCTTCGGGTCCCCGGCCCAACGTTTCAGGTCGGCCTCGGCACCCCGCACCACCCCCTTGTCGAGCCCGTTCACCCACACGTCGAAGCCCTGGTCGAAGGCCAGGTCCTTGGTGAGGTGGCCGTTGCCCATCTGGGCGTTGGTGACCCAGCCCGCGTCGCGCAGCGTCCCCGCGAGGGTGGGCACGTCGGTGTCCATCAGCGGGTAGGTCTCGAACTGCGCCATCTTCGCGCGCCAGCCGTGGGTGCGCGCGTAGGTGGAGGTCATGTAGGAGACGAACGACGGCAGCGTCCAGGTGTACTGGGTCCACGCCCGCTCGAACACCACGCTGCGGGTGGCCAGGGCGTCGATCGTCGGGCTGGTGGCGAGCGGCTGCCCGTAGGTGCCCAGCGCGTCGGCCCGGAGGGTGTCGATGCAGAGCAGCAGCACGTTGGCCTGCGGGACGCGCACGGTCAGGGGCGGGCCGTCCGCGCCGGAGGAGCAACCGGCCAGAGCGAGAACAACGATGCCGGCGATCCGCGCCATGCGCCAAGGTAGCGCGGGACCGAGTCGGATAGCAGGGCACACGATGCGTGTGACGCGGCTGTTTGGACTTCTGGGGGCGGTGGTCGGGCCCGCCGCCGTGTTCGCCGGGGCGCTTCGCCTGCTTACCCCCGAGCCGGTGGTGGGCGAGCGTGGGGTCACCCTCGACGGGGTGGCGAACCGGCACCGGGACGCCGAGGTGGTCGTCATCGGCGCGTCCTACGCCAACACCGACATCGATCCGGTGACCCTGGCCGACAAGCTGGACCCCGGCGGGCCGTCGGTGCTGGTGCTCCAGGTCGGCGCCAGCGCCGCGCCCGTCTGGTACGCGATCCTCAAGGAGCGGGTCTTCGGGAACGGGATCGAGCCGAAGCACATCGTCCTGCCGGTGTCCATCACCACCGCGCTGATGACCCGGTTGAGCCCTTCACAGGAGTCCAAGCTCACCGATCAGATGCCGATCCCGGACGACGTGGTGGCCCGTCGATCCTACGGCGCCCGCCAGTTTCCGGCGCTGGAGCGGCTGCTCGGAAACCGGGGCGCGGTGCGGGATCCGCTGCTACATGCCTTTCGCAACGCGGTTCCGCGCTGGTTGTTGGGGGTCGAATCAGCGGCAGTCGAATCCGCGGGGACCGCGGTCTTCGGCGAGCAGCACGACGAGGCCGACGCCCGGGTCTTCTCCATCGTCGGGGACGAGGACGAGGAGGAGGACAGCGGACGATCGGCGGCGCGTGGCTGGACGGTGGATGACCCCGACGAAAGCTACCTCTCCGACATCGCCGACCTCGCCGATGCCAACGACGCGCGGCTGGCGCTCGTGCTGCCGCCCACCATCAAGGGCAAGGACTACGGGCAGGTGGCGGCGCCAGAGGTCGAGGCGAGGGTGATCGCCTGGGCCGAGCGGCGCGGCGTCGCGCTCCTCGACTACCGCGGACTCCCCTGGGACCAGAGCCGGTTTCGTGACGGCCGCCACATGCGGAAGGAGGCGGCGAAGGAGTTCACCGCCATGATTGCCGCGGACCTGCTTCGGGCCGGAGGGGGCGGTGGCCTCGCCGTCGTCGGGGCCGACCGCCTCGTGGTCCGCTCGGGAACCCCGCCGACCCTCCCCGACGTCCGCTGGATCCCCGCCGGCGAACCCTGTAGCGGGACCATCCCCGTCCCGGGCTTCGCGTTCCTCGGGAAGAAGGCCACCGCGGAGCTTTTTCCCCGCCTCATCTCCCCCATCCGGGTATGGGAGGGGGAGAGTCCCCTGGGCACCACGCTGAAGAAGGGGGAGTGCACCGGGACCGCGGTCCATCGGGCCGCGTTCGCCGTGAGCCGTCGCCAGGCCGATGGGCCACCCCTCGTCTTGCGGTGGGCCGAGGAAGTCCCGCTCGGCCCCGCCGAGGAGCCCATCTACTGGGTGTTCCCCGGCACCACCCTTACCTGGTCCCTCGACGCACCCTGGCGCACCCCCCCCACCTCGGTCGAGCTGACGGCGAGCGCCCTCGGGCCGGGAACGGGCCTCGCCGAGCTGGAGGTCGGGGGCGCGCGGGTGCCGATCCAGGTCGCGGGGTCCGACGCCTCGGCGACGGTGCCGGCCCCGGCGGGGGACGGCTGGACCGTGGCGGTCAGCTCCCCTGTCGATGGTCCGTACCTGGTGTTGAGGACCCTCGCGGTGCGCGCCGGGGAGGCCACCATGAGCCTCGTCGCGCCCCCGCGCCCCCGCCGGCTGGAGCTGCTCCACAAGGACGCGTGGACGGTGGTCGGGAATCCACCCCCGCTCCCGTCGTTCACCCCTCGGAGCGAGGGCGGGGCGTCGTGGTTTGAGATGCCCTGGCGGGCAGCGGGCGACTGCTCGCCGCTCCGAGTCGAGCACGCGGGGGCGCTGTTGCCGAAGATGCCGCCCGGGAGGCGGCGCGAGGGGATGGGGACGCGACACACCCAGAACAAGCTCACCTTCGACGCCCTGCCCGGCACCGACCCGCTGCGGGACTACACCGTCGTCTACGACCCCGATCGTCGCTGCCCGAAGCTCTGTCGGGAGTGCCTCGAGGAGGTCTGGCTCGACCCGGGGGACACCCTCACCGCCGAGGTCCCTGCGCGCAGGCGGATGGCGTTCGCGGCGGACCTGTTTCGGCTCCGCCTGAGCATCACGATGGACCAACGGCCGGCGGACCCCGCGGCGACCTTGGGCGTTCGGGTCACCCTCGGGGACGAGGTGCTCGCCACCCGCGCGCTGGTGCCGGCCGAGTTCGGCCCGATGATCGACATCCCGCTCTCCAGCCCCGTGGCCCCGGGCGCCCCCGGCGCGCTGCGGGTCACCTACGTCTCCGACCCGGCGCTCCCGCCGGTGATGGTGATGAGCAGCCTGGAGGACCAATAATGTCCTTCGTCTCCACCGAGTTCCTCGGCTTTCTCGCCGCCGTGCTGGTGGTGTATTGGGCGATCCGCGACCGGGTCTGGCAGAACCGCTTCCTGCTCGTCGCCAGCTACGTCTTCTACGGCTGGGTGCACGTGTGGATGACCACGCTGCTCTTCGGCATCACCGCGATGAACTACGTCGCGGCCCGGTTGATCGACCGCCACCCGGACCGGAAGGGGCTGATCGTCGGCGGCGCGGTCCTGCTCTCCGTGCTCAACCTCTGCACCTTCAAGTACTTCGGCTGGTTTGCCTCGGACATCCTGCCGAAGTTCTTCGGCCCCGAGGAGGTCGGGCGCATCGCGGCGTGGAACCTGGTGCTGCCGCTGGGCCTCTCGTTCTACACCTTCCACAACCTGAGCTACACGATCGAGGTCTCCCGGGGCCGCTTCCCGGTCAAACACGACGTGGTCGACTACTTCCTCTACGGGAGCTTCTTCCCCCAGCTGGTGGCCGGTCCGGTCGAGCGTGCCGCCCACCTGCTTCCCCAGCTCGAAGCCCCCCGGCGTTTCTCGCTCGAACAGTTGGGGTCGGGCTTCGGCCTGATGCTGTGGGGCGCGTTCAAGAAGGTCGCCCTGGCCGACGCCATTGCCCCCTTCGTGGACGTCATCTTCGTGAGCGAGTCGCCCAGCGCCGCGATGGTCTGGGCGGCCGCGCTCGGCTTCACCATCCAGGCCCTGGCCGACTTTTCCGGGTACACCGACATCGCCCGCGGGGCCTCGCGCATGCTGGGCATCGAGCTGATGGACAACTTCGCCCACCCCTACCTCGCCGCCACCCCGATGGAGTTCTGGCAGCGCTGGCACATCTCCTTCTCGACCTGGCTCCGGGACTACATCTACGTCCCGGCCTGCTTCTCCGAGTGGGTGCGCCGGTGGATCACCATCCCCTTCACCGGCGACTGGGGCCCCTTCGCCACGACCTCACGCGCGCTGCTGATCACGATGCTGGTGTCGGGGATCTGGCACGGGTCGACGTGGAACTACATCCTGTGGGGCCTCTACTACTTCGTGATCGGGACGATCTACGCCGCGCTCCTGCCGAAGTTGCCGAAGCGGTGGAAGAAGGACGGGCGGTGGCGGCTGCTCACCGTCCCGGTCATGTTCGGCTTCACCGTCTTCGGCATGCACATCTTCCGGGAGCCCTCCGTGCCCCGCCTGCTGGCCCACCTCCAGCTCCACCCGCTCGAGGGCACCCCGGAACAGTGGACGGTGGCGGCCGCGATGCTCGGGGTGTGTGCGTACGCCGCGCTACCCCTGGTGGCCGCGGTGGTGGTGGACCGATACGTCCTGCCCCGCCTCGTCGGGACCGACCTCTGGCCGGCCGTACGGTTCACCACCTGGGCCCTGTTCGCGGTCGCTGTGTTCGTGTCCGTGCGGATGAGCGCCACCGACTTCATCTACTTCCAGTTCTAAGGAGCTCCCCATGGCCGACACCCTCACCCGGCTCACCGACGTCTTCCGCAACGTGTTCGAGGATGACGACCTCGTGATCAGCCGCGCCACCACCGCAGCTCAGGTGCCGAGCTGGGACTCGGTCATGCACATCACCCTGATGATGGGGGTCGAGCGGGCCTTCGGCCTGCGCTTCAAGTCCGGCGAGGTGGCGGGGCTCAAGAACGTCGGTGAGCTGTGCGACCTGGTCGACGCCCGGAAGGGCGCCTAGTGTCCCGCGCCGAGCGGCTCCTCGCCCACGTCGAGGCCGAGCATCCGCGGTCCTTGCGGGGGGTCCAGGAGGCCCGCGCCGTGGACCCGGCGCTCTTCGACGCCATCGCCAATCAGTTCCTCGGTTGGGCCGCCGGCGTCCATGGAGAGGACGAGGCCTTCCGGCGGTGCGTCGCCGCGTTCGAGGGCTTCTCGCACGAAGTGCTCATGGCCCAGGCCCGCTACGAGGCCGATGGCCACTACGAGAGCTCGTCGTTCGCGGAGTGTGAGGCAGCGGTCTACGCCGACGCTTCGGTGATGGACGACTACCTCTGGGGGGTGTTCCTCACCAACTTCTGCTGGGCCCACCACATGGAGCTCTCCAAGGTCTACCTGGAGCGCTTCGTCCGGAAGCTCCCCACCGACGCCAAGGTGCTCGAGATCGCTCCCGGGCACGGTGGCTGGGGCGTGTGGCTCCTCTCCGAGCACCCCAACGCGCAGCTCGAGGCCTTCGACATCTCGCCGTCGTCGATCAACATCGCCACCTCGATCGCCACCGCCGCCGGCGTGAAGGACCGGGCGACCTACACGCGGCGCGACGCGATGGACCTCGCCGGGCGCCCCGGGGGCACCAAGGACGCGGTGATCTGCAGCTTCCT
>JAYVAS010000440.1:0-4519 GCA_043750895.1 Pseudomonadota bacterium | reverse complement strand
CGTCCACCAGGACGGACCCCGCTGCCGGCGAGTAGTCGCGTTGGGTCGAATCGGCGAAGTCGGTGTCCGCCACCGCGAAGCTGGAGCCGGTGGCGGCGTTGCTCCCGGCGACGCCGTTGTTGGTGAAGGTGGTGCCGGCCTGGTCACTACCGAGTTGGATGCCCGTGCCCCCGGGGCAGTAGAGGACGTTGTTGAGGAAGGTGCCGGGCAGGTCCACGCCGACCAGATCGTTGGCGCGCAGGCACCCCGAGCCGCCCCCGATCACCGTGTTGCCTTCGACCACGAAGTTCCGTGGCACATCCCCCTGGCTGGACTTGGTGTAGATGCCGTAGGCGCCGGCGTCGATCACCACGTTGTTGCTCAGGATCACGTCGCCCACGAACTGGATGCCGTTGTCCTGGGTGCGCATCACGAGGTTGCCGTACACCGCGTTGGTGCCCTTCCCGTACGTCCCGTAGAGGGTGATGCCCGGGTAGTTGGTGTCATGGATGACGTTGTGGCGGATGATGTTGCCGTACGAGCCGGACTTCAACTCGATCCCGTCGCCCTGCTCGGTCCGGACGGTGTCGTGGCACCAGTTGTACTCGATGATCGAGTCGGTCACGGCACAGTCGCCGTCGTTACACCCCAGGTACATGCACTCACCGGTGCCGTTGGTGTCGTGGATGTGGGTGCCACGGACGAGGATGTCGGTGTAGGCGTTGTCGGGGCGGTTCATCGAGAGCCCGACGTCGGCGGTGTCGTGGATCTCCAGATCCAGGAACTGGGCGTGGGCCGAGGCGCCGACGCGCAACCCGTGGCTCCCGTAGGCCATCTCGAAGCCCTGCCAAGTGTACCACTGCCCGTCGATGTCCACGATGTTCTGGCTCCCCGCCGGGTCGCCTTCGATCACCACCACCTCTCCCTCGGCCGCCCGCACCACGATGGGCTCGGCCTCGGTGCCCGCGAGGTGGATGCCGTGGTACCAGCTCCCGCCCTGGTTGTCGTAGACCCCGGCGTGGACCAAGATCTCGGTGCCAGGGGCCACGGACGAGAGCGCGGCCCAGAGGTTGTCGGTGGGGTAGACGTCGATGGTGGGCATGGGTCACCGTACTACGGGAGGTGGCGGGTAACGACGGCGAAGAGGCGAGAGGAGTCGATCGGCTTCTCGATCAGGCGGTCTGGCAGCGAAGCGAGGAACTCCTGTGCAGCCGCGGTCGGCGCTCCACCGGTGATGAAGTACATCCTCTCACCGAGCGCCGGGAGCCGATCGCAGAGGATCCTGTGGACGTCCATGCCGGTGAGCCGGGGCATCATGAGGTCGCACAGGACGACGTCGAACGTTTCCCCGCCGAGGAGCAGGTCGAGGGCGACCTGCCCGTCCTCGGCCTCGGTGACCGTCAGTCCCCGCGTCGACAACGTCCGGGCGATCGCGCGCCGAACCAAGGGTTCGTCATCGACGACGAGGACCCGTCCTCGGAGGCGCGGCGTCGCGGTGGGCCGCAGCGGCACCTCGGCGTCGACCGACGGCATCGCCGCTGGGAACGATAGGGAGAAGGTGGTCCCGACTCCCAGCGTCGACTCGACCCGGATGGAGCCTCCCGTCGCGGCGACGATTCCACGACAGACCGAGAGCCCGAGCCCCGTGCCGACTCCCACGGGCTTCGTCGTGAAGAAGGGGTCGAAGAGCCGCGGGAGGTTCTCCGGCGCGACGCCAGTGCCATTGTCGACCACGTCCACCACGATGGTGTCGTCCGGCCCACGCGCCCCCCTCAAGAGGACCCGATTGGCCTCCACCGGCCTGGGCGGCATCGCGTGGGCAGCGTTGACGAGAAGGTTGATGAACACCTGACCCAGCCGCATCTCGTTGCCGATCACCCGCAGCGAGGCGTCGTCCCAGGCGAACTCCACTGCCGTGATGTGCCGGATCTCGTGTTCCACCATGCGCAGGGCGGTAGCACAGACGGTCCGGACATCCACCGGGCCGGTGACGTCCTCCGGGGGGCGCGAGAACGTACGTAGATCCTTGACGACATCGCGGATTCGCCAGAGACCCGTCTCCATGTCTCCCAGGAGTGCGAGGAGCTCGGCGGAGTCCCGTCGCGTCGGCTCGGTCAGGCCCGAACGCAGAATGTCCAGGTTTCCGAGGATGTAGGTGAGAGGGTTGTTGATCTCGTGCGCCACCCCCGCGGCCAGGGTGCCCGCCGAGATGAGTCGGTCGGCCAGACGAAGCTGCTCGTCGAACGCCTTCCGTTCGGAGATGTCCGAAACGCTCCCGGTGACCCGTTCGGGGCGACCCTTCGCGTCCCAGGTGATCCGCCCCTTCCCGTTGAGCCACAACAGCCGTCCGTCAGGGTGCTGGTATCGATACTCGAGATCGAAGGCGGTTTTCTCCCGGAGCGCGACGGCGTTCGCCTGATCGAGCACGGGGCGGTCGTCCGGATGCACCCGGTCACGGAGCTCGCCCACCGGATCCTCCCCGGTGAGGCCCGTCAACTGTCGGAACCCGGGGGAGACGGTGGATGCCCGGGTGGCCAGGTCGACGCTCCACACCCCGACCGTCGCGGCGTCCAGGGCGATGGCCAGCCACTCCTGGTGCTCGCGCAGCTCGCGCTCGATCCGTCGGAGTTCGGCGACCTGTGCCGTGAGCTGGGCGTGCTGCGAGGAGATCTCCTCGGCCTGGTCGGCGAGCTCGTCCACCGCGGCGATGTTGCCGCGGAGCGTGTCGACCGCCCACGGGAGGCGCCCGAGGAAGGACCCGGATTGGGGGTAGTTGATCTCGAACACCCCTTGGCGGTCGTCGATCGTGGAAGTGACCACCGCCGGCGGAAGGTGGTGCAAGCGCGGGAGGTTGCGGAGGACGCCGAGGATGAAGCGGAAGGTCGGAGCGGAGCCCGCCCGGTCGGCGTCGATGGTGAGCGTGACCAGTCCCACACCCGGTCGCCAGTTTGAGACCACCGAACGGACCGCGCCGAGGTGCCGGGGCACGCCCCACCGGATGAAGAGCCGGTAGAGGACTTCGATCGAGAGCAGGGACCGGGCCAACTTGGTGAAGGAATTCCTCGTGCGATCACCCGCCCCGGGGTGGAACAGGCGCTCGACCCCCTCGGGGCCCCCGCAGACCCCTTGCACGCGCTCCATGAAAACAACCCACACCTCCCAGTCGATGGTGTGGGCTGGATCCCGGAGCCACGCCTCGTCGACCGGGAGGCCATCGACGAGGGGACCGACCGCCACGCCTCGACGATCGAGGCCGTCGAGCACCAGCGCCGTCGAGCGGCAGCTGACTTCGTTCACCCGGGCGCCGTTCGCCCGAGGCTGCCGATGGTGTTGGCGCGTGCGTGCACCGATGGGCGGTAGCCCGAACCGGGCGGAAGGCCAAGCCGGCGGAACGACTTGACCTCTCCTGGACCGCCGGGGTCGTAGCGCCGGACCCGCTACGTGGGGGTGGGGGTGGGGGTGGGCGCCGCCACCGGCGCCGCGGCCCGCAGCGCGTCGCTCCACCGGATGCGGCCGGTGAGCTGCATCAGCGCGAACAGGGTGAGGATGCCCAGGACGGTGATGGTGAGCCCGGTGAACCCGTCGTAGAAGTGCGCGACGCCAAAGCCCACCTGGTAGAGCATCTGGGCGATGCCGGCCTCCATCAGGGCGAACCGCGCCCCGACCACCAGGCGCAGGTAGCTCGCCACCAACAACACGCTCACCGCCGAGGCCACCGCGAACGCCATCTCCACCGAGAGATGGTCGGCGGTGTAGGCGAACAGAAGGTTGAAGGCGAAGAAGCCGGCCGCGATCAGCAGGTAGTTGACGGGGTGGATCTCGATGCCCTTCAGGAGGCCGAGCACGTAGACCCAGAGGAAGAACAGGGCGAGCGAGATGGGCGCCGAGAAGGAGAGGTCGCTCGCGAGCTCACCGGGCTGGATGTGGGTGGGCATCACCATGCCGATGCCGTAGCCGGTGACGAGGCGTGCGAAGGTCCAATCGAGCTTCCAGCCCTGATCGGTCTGGGTGCGGGTGGTGGGAGACATCGACATCCCCGGGTAGTCGATGGTGCGGAAGTCGGTGGTGAGCACCAGGGAGAAGTCCTCGACCTGCCCGACGCCGATGGTCGGCTGGTAGCTCCATTCGCTCATGCCGCGGCTGCGGTACCCGGTCTCCAGGGTGATGGCGTCGCCGGCGTTGACCATGACGACCGTGCTGACCTGCCCGTCCACCGGGCGCAGGCGCTGCGCGATGTCCTCGCCGTTGAGCACGAAGCGGAAGCCGTCGTAGAGGCCGCGCTGGTCGGGGAACGGGAAGGTGATCTGGAGCGGCCGCGACACCCCGGTGTGGCTGTAGGCCCACTTGCCGTCGAAGGCCACGTTGTAGAGCGGGAACCAGAGGAGGCCCTTCCGCCGTTCGTCGAGCACGAGGTCGGCGGTGATCCGGGTCTGCGTCGGTGAGACGGCCTCGGAGTGGTGGATCACCCGCGGGGTGCTCTTGGTGCTCTTCTTCCCGAGCGCGTCGGTGACCTCCTCCACGTCCCAGACCGTCTCGTCCC